>JBAVAA010000426.1:0-2502 GCA_049585515.1 Terriglobales bacterium
GAAGAGACTACCTGTTCGCCGAGATCGAAATCGGAATGCATCCACTGCGGCAAGCCGCCGGCGTCAATGAGCAGCGCCCGTCCCTCGGGCGTGATCAGCAGTATGGAATCGCCCTGTCCGACGTCGATGGTCGTCATCTCCATCACGCCGGCACGAAGCCGAGGATGCGAGGGGACGAATGCGATCCAGGCGGCCACGCCAAACAGCAACGTCACCGAAGCGAAAACCGTCAGCCGCGAACGGCGGAATTGCGCCGTGAGCATGGCAAGCAGAAGCGCGGCGATCGAGAGCAGAATCATCGCGAGCGAAGGCATAGCCACGCGCAAATCTGCGACAGAGGCTCCCGCGATCTTCATTCCAACGCCCTGCGCCCCGCCAAGAAAGTGCACCGTTCCCGCGATGCCCTCGAGCGCCAGACCGGAAATCCAAACCGCCGGCTTAGCCAGCGCAATCGAGAAATATCCCAAGCCAACGGCGGCTGCCGCGGCCGGCATCAGGACCTGAGTAAGCGGAATCACCGCCAAGTTGGCCGGCATTCCCATGGTGGTGGCGCGATGAAAGTGATAAGACATGAGTAAAGCTAATCCCGCCTGCATCAACGCCGAAATGAAAATCAATTCGCCAAGCCCAATGGCCACGCGCATGAAGATCGCCATCAGCGCCAGGCCAAGCCGTCCGCCAATGAACCTCCGCAGCCGTCCCGCGATCAACCGCAGGTCAAGCCGAAATTGCGCCACTGCGGGGACAACATGCAGATCGTAACTGGCCACTTGCAAGAGCCGCAGACCGCGCGCATAGGGTAATGTGGTCCGTTCCAGAATCGGCGACCCAATGCCCGCAATTATGAAGACCGCAAGAAACGTCAGCTGAAAACTCGCCCCAAACAAGGCATGGGGATCGGCAAACAAGACTCCCAGCGCCGCGGCTCCAACGGCGTTCATCATGTTGCGTTCGCGATACAGCAGGCGCGCGCCCAGGTAAGTTGCCAGCATCAGCGCCGCTCGCCACACCGGTGGACCGATCCCGACCACAAAGGCATATGCGAACGAGACTACGACCGTCGCGATGGCCGCCACCGCCGGATCGACGCGGAACTGGCGAAGCGTCCAAAAAATGGCCACCGCCAGGATGCTGAGGTTCATTCCAGAAACAACCAGCACGTGGTACGTGCCCGAGCGCTGGTACTCGGTGCGCGTCGCATTGCGCAGAAATGACTCTTCACCCAGCACCATGGCATCCATAAGCGACGCCTGCGATGCCGGCCACAACTGGTGAATCTTCGCCACGATGCTCGCATGAACCCGCGTCCGCCAGAGTTCAATCCGGCTGCCGGAAAATCCGGGAAGCCGTTCGATATCCTCAGCCTGCGCCGACCCCAACATGGTGATGCCGTTGTCGCGCAGATAGCCTTCATAATCGAAGGTCCCAGGATTACGATAATTACGGGCCGGATGCAGCTTGGCGCGAATGTGCAGTCGCGTACCATAACTTAGTGAAGGCATTGCAAGTGTGGTGACAGGGCTCTGCCCCGCCCCGCTTGCGCTGTTCGAAGCATTAGACCCGGGCGGGGACGCCCGGCGCTCCATTAACTCTGGACTTTCTACCTTGTCGTAAATCGTCAGACGCACGCCGGCATGCACCGGCCAACTGTGCCCCGCGCTCCTGATCTCTTCCGTCTCCACGTCAACGGTTTCGCGAATAGACCGCGCCCCAGCGGCCTGTGCATAGCCCTCGCGCATCACACGCCCCACGAGTTCGACGACACGGCCATCCGAGACAGCAGCGAGCCTCACGCCGTCCTCCTGCAGTTCAGCCGGCCGCTGCCCGCGGACCTGAATCAGAAATGCGCCAAGAAGAAACCACGTTCCCAACGAGAGCGCCCTGGCCAGCCATGCGCGCTTTCGAAGAAAACATGACTCCGCAAAAAAGAAAGCCACAAGCGCCAGCACCCACCACGACGGCGGCCGCCACGCGCGCACTCCCGTCCACAAACCCAGCGAAAATGCGATCGCCGCCCAGAACAGCGGCTGCCGTGGCGGCTTCCAGTCGCGTATCATTCTCAAGCTCCGTCGGGCTTCACAGCTTGAACAAATGTGACTCCTCAACGAACGGGAAAGGGCACGAGTTCCAGAGGTTGCGGAAGAACTCCGGCGCGGAAAAACTCCGGTTCCGTATCAGGGTATCGCTTTAGCGATACCGCAAGTCCGTCGAAATCGGACGCCCCTTTAGGGGCTGGGCCAGCGGCATCCAAACTTTTCCAGAACTCTGTGCGAAATGAAAGCGGTCAGCGTGCCAGCAGCATCACCGATTCGATGTGAAATGTTTCAGGAAACAGGTCGAATAAGTGTGCTTCCTCAATGCGATACCCAGCAGCCAGAAGAGGAGCCAGGTCCCGAGCCAGAGTCGCTGGATCGCACGAAACATATCGGACAACCGGCGCCCCGAGTTCCACCAGCGAGCGAGTCACCGCCTTCCCAGCCCCGGCGCGGGGAGGATCCATGA
>JBAVAA010000427.1:0-5065 GCA_049585515.1 Terriglobales bacterium
TAAAGCGGCAACCGTAGGGGCAGGCCTGCACACAATACCGGCAGCCGAGGCAATATGTCTTGTCAACCAGCACGACGCCATCCGGGCTTATAAACGTCGCGCCGACCGGACAAACCTGCGTACAGGGCGAATCTGCACAATGGTTGCACAGCTTGGGCACGAAGAAATTCTTTCCTCCCGCTTCCCTGGTTGGAGGAAATCCCTCCTTGGCGCCATCGGGCGAATCCACGTGCGGATTTTCGATGTCATAGTCCGTCACGTGGTAGCGTTCCACCCAGGTGCGGAAGTATCCGTCCGGTACTTCGTTCTCGGACTGGCACGCCCGCACACAGTTCCCACAGCCGATACATTTTGTGAGGTCGATCAGCATCCCCCACCAGTGTTCGGATAGTTTGTAGTTGGGGGAAGTGTCCGGGGTACCGGCAAGGACGTGTTTCCACGCGATCGCCGCGGCGGGCAACAGGAGCAACATGTGGCGCCGGGTGATGCTCATTTCGTCTCTCCAGCTGACTCGCCTGTGTCGATGGCCGGACTGTGCGGCTGATGGCAGGTATCACACGGCAGTCCCGTGGAGTGGTCGGCGGAAGCGACTTGCGGAAATGCTTTCGGTTTGGCGGTATTGGCCTCGTGGCAGCGGACGCACAGCACGGCCGTGTCGAGTTTCGCGGGCTGGATGGAACCCGGGTCGTAGACATGTTTTGCCTGGGGTCCGTGGCACGCTTCGCAGTTGACGTGCGCATGGCGGCCGCTTTTCTTTTTCTCCAGGACATCGGTATGGCAATCTTCGCAAGCCTGGTGGCCGGCAAAGTTCACCGGACGAGCAGCGATCTCAGCGAGGGCATTCCCGCGATAGTGTCCGTACTCTCCGAAACTCTTCGGCACCAGAAGCGCCCGTACTCCCACAAACACCAAACCGCCGACCACGAGAACGGCGGCCAGCCGAAACAGGTGCCCGGCATCTTTGAAGGCAGTCATAGCAACACTGCCTTGACTAGTTACAGCAGTGGTTGCCAGACCGCTGTGCGCAGAATCACAGACGGGAGTGTTCCTGGTTACAGGTAGGAGTGACTTGCGATTTTCAGTCCGCTGGCATGGGCACGGGACTGGTAACCAGTGTGGGGGACTTCATAGGCGTTGCCGCTTCGGCGGGAGTGTCCAGCCATTTGTGCACTTCGGGCAGCGCGCTGCGCATTGCCAGCTCGCCCACGCGAATCAATTCGCCGGCGCGTTTGAAATCGTCATAGTCAAAACCAGCGACATCGGGCTCGATCACGATATCGGCCGCGCTTCTCCATAATGCACTCATCATGTCCTGCGCGATGGCGAAGGACTGTCCGATCACGTCGAAAAAATGCCGCGGGACGCAGCTCTTCGACCACTGCCCTTTCAGGTGCACGGCGAGCACGCGCTCCGCGCCCATTTCACGCAGCGGGCGGGTGGGGACGGGATAAGAAAGCATGCCGTCCACCAGGCAGCGGCCGTCAATCTCCACCGGCAGGAACATCCCGGGATAAGCGCAACTGGCGCGCACCGGATCGATGATTGAGCCGGACGAGAACACCGTTCCACCGCCGGTGTTGAAGTCGGTTGCGGTGACGCCCAGAGGAATGCGCAATTCTTCAAAGGTGTGCACCTTCAAATTTTGCTTCAGAAATGCTGTCATGCGGCCGGTGGTGGCGAATCCGTAGCGTGAGAGCGTCCAGCGCGCGAATGTGGTAAAGCGAACTTTGTGAGCGATCTCTTCGAGTTCCGCGATCGTCAGGCCGCTACAGTAGGCGGCGCCCATGATCGCGCCCACGCTTGTGCCGGCAATCATGCGGACCGGAATGCCTTCTTCCTCGAGGACCTTCAAGACGCCGATGTGCGCGATGCCGCGGGCAAAGCCTCCGCCCAAGGCGACACCGATGGCGGGCATGCGATACGCCTCATCGGCATTCGGCTTGCGGGACAACTCGCGGCCAAAGGCTTGAACGGAACGTATGACTTTTCCCAGCCTCTTCATCGGAACCCCACGCTCCTGGTTTGCCGGGGCCGCAAACCGCCACATCTATCAGGTAAGATGCCACGAATCGATAATGAGTTACAGCCCACGTTCGTGCTATCTCATAGTTACAGTAGAATTTATGGTCAGTTACGGTCTAAAGTGTAGCCGCGTATAACAGATTTAGCCGCCCATTCGGATGCGGCTAAATCTCGTAATGCTTATGATTTACGCCCTAAGCGCTCGAAAACGGATGAATTCCTCGCTTCAGAGTTAACGAACCAGCGGCGGTACGTGTGGGATCCTCTAGGAATGCTTATGCTTGCGATCGACTGAGGTACAAGCGCCAAGTGACCCTTCACACTTTCGGAGGGAGAGAAGCCCAATAATGGCAAGTTACATTGGCGCCCTCGATCAGGGAACGACAAGCTCGCGCTTCATCGTATTTGACCGCTCAGGAAACATCGTTAGCTCAGCTCAAAAAGAGCACGAGCAGATCTATCCCCAAGCGGGATGGGTCGAACACGATCCCGAAGAAATTTGGCGTCGAACGAACGAAGTTGTCCGGGAAGCTATGGAGGCGCGAAGTTTGCGGCCGGAAGATCTTGCTGCCATTGGAATCACCAACCAGCGCGAAACCACAGTCGTCTGGCACAGGAAGAGCGGCAAGCCCGTTTACAACGCGATCGTCTGGCAAGACACTCGCGTCGCTCCCACCGTAGCCGAGTTCGCCGCCCATGGCGGACAGGACCGCTATCGAGCCCGGACCGGTTTGCCGCTCGCCACTTACTTCAGCGGCCTCAAGATTCGCTGGATTCTCGAAAATGTTGCGGGCGCCCGCAGCCAAGCCGAGGCCGGCGATCTCCTGTTTGGCAATGTTGATACTTTTCTGATCTGGCATCTCACCGGAGGGCCGCAGGGGGGCGTCCATGTGACCGATGTGACCAACGCCAGCCGCACCCAACTGCTGAACCTCAACTCGTTGCAGTGGGATCGTGAAATTCTGCAAGACTTCGGCATCCCGATGCAGATGCTGCCGTCGATTGTCTCCAGCAGCGAAGTGTACGGTACGGCGAAACTCCCAGCCATCGCGGGAGTCGCCATTGCAGGGGACCTCGGCGATCAACAAGCCGCTCTGGTTGGCCAAGCTTGCTTCAAGCCGGGAGAAGCGAAGAACACATACGGCACCGGCTGCTTCATGCTGATGAACACTGGAGAAAAGCCGGTCTTTTCAAGCTTCGGCCTCTTGACCACGATCGCTTACAAGTTCGGCGTGAAACCGGCATGTTATGCGCTGGAAGGGAGCATCGCCATCACGGGAGCTTTGGTGCAGTGGCTCCGCGATAATCTCGGGCTCATCGAAAAAAGTTCCGACATTGAAGCGCTGGCGCGAACCGTGGACGACAATGGCGGCGTTTACTTCGTTCCCGCCTTCTCCGGTCTCTACGCTCCCTATTGGAAGGACGATGCGCGCGGCGTGATTGCGGGCTTGACGCGCTTCGTCAACAAGGGACACATCGCCCGTGCTGTGCTCGAAGCAACAGCATTTCAGGTTCGTGAAGTGGTCGATGCTATAACAAAAGACTCCGGCATTGCGCTCGACGTGTTGCGCGCCGACGGCGGCATGGTAACGAACAATCTGCTGATGCAATTTCAGTCCGACATTCTGAATCGACCGGTGGTCTGTCCTAAAGTGAAAGAGACCACAGCTCTTGGCGCTGCTTATGCCGCCGGGCTGGCGGTCGGTTTTTTCAAGGACACCGACGAACTTGCCGCCAACTGGGCAGTCGCTCAACGGTGGGAGCCGAGGATGGACGCGCAAACTCGCGAGCGGCTTTATCGGTTCTGGAAAAAAGCGGTGACGCGCTCGTTTGACTGGGTGGAATGATTGTAGAGAAATGATCGTAGAGAAACGTGCAGCTATGAATCGAACCGACATGTGGCGCCGCATCGAGACACATCCCCAAGCCTGGGACATGATTGTCGTGGGCGGCGGCGCGACCGGCGTTGGCGTAGCGATCGACGCCGCAAGCCGCGGCTACGATGTGCTGCTGCTGGAGCAGAGCGACTTTGGCAAAGGGACATCCAGTCGCAGCACCAAGCTGGCCCATGGCGGCGTGCGCTATCTGGAACAGGGCAACATCGGACTGGTCATGGAAGCGCTCAAGGAGCGCGGCCTGCTTCTGCAAAACGCGCCCCACATCGTGCACGACCTGGCGTTCGTCGTGCCGAATTACGATTGGTGGGAGGCTCCGTTCTACGGTCCCGGCCTGAAGCTCTATCAGTTGCTCGCCGGCAAGTATGGCTTTGGTGTCTCACGCATTCTTTCCAAAGAAGAGACGCTTGAGCACCTGCCAACATTAAAAACCGAAGGCTTGCGCGGCGGCGCAGTTTACTATGACGGACAATTCGACGACGCCCGCCTGCTGATTCATATGGTTGCCACGGCTTTCGAGCAAGGCGCAACGCTGCAGAACTACGTCGAAGTGACGGGGCTAACCAAGGACGCCCAGGGCTTCGTGAATGGTGTCAGCGCTCGCGATGTCGAAACCGGGAACGAATTTCGCGCCGCGGCCAAAGTTGTGGTCAACGCCACCGGCGCATTCAGCGATCTGCTTCGCTTGAAGGCGGAGCCTTCGGCTGTTCCGATGATTGTCCCCAGCCAGGGCATTCACCTCGTCTTTGAGAAGAGTTTTCTGCAGGGCGAAAGCGCGGTTATGGTTCCCCACACCAGCGATGGCCGTGTGTTGTTTGCGATTCCGTGGCACGGCCACACGCTGGTCGGAACCACCGACACACCCATTGCAGCCGCGACGCTCGAACCCGTCGCCATGGAACAGGAAATCGATTTCATCCTCGCGACCGCCGGACAGTATCTGACGAAAGCGCCCACGCGCGACGATGTCTTGAGCGTATTCGCCGGGATACGGCCGCTGGTTCGAGCAACCGGCGTAAGCACCACGGCTGCTTTGTCGCGCGATCACATGATCCACATCGATCGCTCCGGCCTGGTCACCGTCTGCGGAGGGAAATGGACAACCTATCGCCACATGGCCGAGGATTGCGTCGATCAGGCGGCCACGC
>JBAVAA010000428.1:0-4006 GCA_049585515.1 Terriglobales bacterium
CCCGCAGCGTAGGCAAGACCAGCGTCGTTGCCGGACTAATCGCCGCCCTGCCCGCCTATCACTGGACTGCCCTCAAAATCACGCAATACGGACACGGCGTCTGCTCGGCCAACGGAGAAGCCTGCGACTGCGCCACCGCCGATCATTCCCTGGCGGTATCGGAAGAAAAAGACCGCTCGGGCGAGTCCGACACTTCGCGCTTTCTGGTCGCCGGCGCCGATCATTCCTGGTGGGTTCGCACCCAGCAAGGCCGTCTGGCCGAAGCCATGCCTCGCATTCGGAAGATTCTAGCCACCACACAGAACGTGATCATCGAATCGAACAGCATCCTGCGCTTCCTGAAGCCGGACCTCTATCTCACCGTGCTCGATCCCGCGACCGCCGATTTCAAAACCTCCGCGCAAACCTTTCTCGACCGCGCCGACGCCGTCCTGCTGCACTCGGTGGAAAATTCCAAGAACCCCGCCTGGGAACGAGTATCGCTGAAGCCAGTGATGGATCGTCCAACCTTCGCAATCCAGCCGCCAAGCTACGTGACGATAGAAGTCGTCGAGTTCGTTCGATCTCGCCTGGCGTAATCTGCGGCAACGCGAAACACGTACTGACACACTGCCGATTCCTGTCATCCTGGCCTGGAGCTTCGTCCAGGGGAAGGACTCCACCGGCAGCCGGGTGCGGCAATCCTCAATGACTGATAACCCTGGTTTCAACAATTGACTTTCATGCGACATAATTGGCCTATGGCAAAGAGGCTTACGACTATTCTGCTATCGCTGGTTGTCGGCTTATCGGCCTGCAATCGCGGACAGACTTCCGTTGGGTCCAGACGTGAAATGAGTTCCGTCGAATCTGAGACAGGACCTGTTCCCTGTGGGAAGGTTCTGAGGCTGGATGACGCGGCCATCAAGAGACTTGATCTGGATACGCGATTAGCTCAACTAGTAAACGATGCCGGATTCACTGACGAAGAACTCAAGGAAATGAAATCTTCGAACGCCTTGTTAAAGGAACAGGCTTTTGAAGGATATCGATCTACGTATTCGACATGGTACAAACCGACGGACGACTTCCAAGCAAAGCTAGACTGGGCTGTAACGAACACCATCCAGTCCGAGCAGTACAAGAAACTGCCGCCAAAGAAGCGAGCGCTAAGTGAGGGCTATTTGAGGAAATTCGAGAAGATGATGGCAAACGCTCACACTCTCGGGAAGACGGATGGCACAACAACACCGTGTCCGTTCTGAGGTGGCTCTTTGCTGATGAGTGGGCGTTCAGTCAATTGGTGAAACATCCTGCTCACAACAATTGACTGTCAACTTCCGGCTGCTTTCGTTCAGAATGATTGGTGACACTCGAATAGAGTGTCGAAATGCAAATTCGCAGAGGGAAGCCCCCCCGATCGGGTCGACTGGCTCGGGTCGGAGTGGAGTTGAGCCGGGAGGCCCGGGTGCGGTTGACGTGGATGGATTTCTATCGTTGCTGCCGCAACGTAACCCATACTTGCCGTCACTTTGGCATTAGCCGCCAAACGTTTTATCGTTGGCAACGGTGCTATGATCCGTACGATTTGACGACCCTGGAAGAGCGCAGTCATTGTCCCCGGCGGAGACGCCAGCCGACTTGGTCTTTTCCCTTGGAAGAAAAGGTTTTGGGGTTGCGGTTGCAGTTTCCGCGCTTGGGCAAGGACAAGCTGGCGGTTCTTCTGCACCGCCAGCAGTTGCCGGTTTCGACTTCCATGGTGGG
Organism: Terriglobales bacterium; assembly: GCA_049585515.1. Taxonomy (GTDB): domain Bacteria; phylum Acidobacteriota; class Terriglobia; order Terriglobales; family Acidobacteriaceae; genus Acidiflorens. The sequence continues at coordinate 1,744 of JBAVAA010000428.1, forward strand.
ACGCATTCTTACGCAACTCCAACGGCAAGGCCGGCTGGTGGAACCACCGCGCACGGGAGTTCCGGGATCGCGACGGGCGCTGCGGCCTCGCCCCTACGCCGTGCGCAAGCCCAAGCAGTACGCGGTGTCTGCGCCCGGCGACCTGGTCGAGGTCGATACTCTGGACGTGCGTCCGGTGCCCGGCGTGGTCTTTAAACAGTTCACCGCTCGCGATGTGATCTCGCGCTGGGATGTTATCCAAGCTCACCCGCGCGCCACCGCGCAAACGGCCACCCAGTTCCTCGATACCTTGCAGCACCGCATGCCCTTTCCCATTCGCGCCCTGCAGGTCGATGGGGGCTCGGAGTTCGCCGCCGAGTTCGAACAGGCTTGCCAGCGGCGCGGCTTGCATCTGTTCGTGCTGCCGCCACGCTCGCCCAAACTCAACGGTGCCGTCGAACGCGCCAACCGTTCCCATACCGAGGAGTTCTACCAAGTTACCCCTTACTCGCTGGAAATGAAGAAACTCAATCACGAGCTGCGGCAATGGGAAAAAATCTATAACACCATCCGCCCCCATCAGGCCCTCGGCTACTTAACCCCGCGGCAATTCCTCCGCCAGATCTCATCCCAACGAAAGGAATGAAAAAGTGTCACCTATCTACTGGACGAGTACACCGGCTTGCTCGTTATTGATCGTCGGTATTATGCTGCCCCTGAGGCTGTCCAAGTTGGAACTCTGAAATCGAGGAGAAATTATGTTCAAAATCAGTGCGCTTGCTTTCGCAGTTCTCGTAGCTGGCCTTTTATGCTCTGCACCTGTGGCGCAAACTCAGGTTTCGGTGGGCGTAAACATCGGGCCGGCTCCCATTTGTCCTTACGGATATTTCGACTATGCCCCGTATGACTGTGCGCCTTACGGCTACTACGGGCCTGATTGGTTCGTTGGTGGGGTGTTTCTTGGAGCAGGTCCGTGGTTTCACGGTCCTCACGGCTTTTACGGACATGTCGATAACCGGTTTGATCCTCATCACGGTTACGTTGGACCGTTGCCGGGGCGCGGGGCGGAGCGCTTCAACCACTTCCAGGCAAACGAGGCGCGAGATGGGCGAGGCAACGTAGGCGAAGCTGGCCACGAAGGGAAGGCTGAGCACGCGCTCCCCGGATATCGGGGTGGGGGCCATGCTGGCGGACGTGGCGGGCGCCACTAGAGCGCAATCCGGGTTACGCGATTCGAGTACCCGAGAATTCGGTTTAACGCTCCGGTCTAAGATTCGGTCTGGGCGAGAGACGAGATAAGGCGCACGTTGCGTCTTATCTCGTTTGCACACCGCAGCCATTGGAATTCGGTACTACCGTCCTACGTGTACATCCCAATCACGCGCTCAATCGCCCTCCGGCACACGGCGCAAAACTTGTTATGCCGCGTGAACATAATGCAATCTATCTCTGGACGGTAGTATCCCTTAGCCTCGTAGTTCGCGCCCTCGAACGCTCCGACCTTCGCGGCATATTTCTGCGCACCGAGCATGGCATCTTCTTTCTCGCGCTCCTTGTGGAAAAGTTCATCCATCTCCGCTTCCGGCTTCCCCGCCGCCCGCAGCTCTTTGCGTTGCCGCTGGATGTCCCGCTCGAAGCGGTCGAACTCGTCTTTATCCCACGGCGTCGGAATCGGTGTTCCCGCTGTAACCAGATCCTTCCACTTCAAATTTGCCGGATCGAGCAACGCGGTCACATTCGGCTCCCATGGCTCCGTCTTCTTCTCCGGGGGAAGATAGGCAACGTCCGACGTGTAGTACTCATCCGCCAGTCCGGCGAATTGGTGCCCAAACTCGTGGACACCCACGTATGCCGCCCACAGATTGTCGATCGCCACCGTCGCGTACTGATTGAAAATTCCGCCGCCACCGTAAGTCTGCCCGTTTACCAGTATCTCAATGAACTCATAAGGTGCGAAAGAAGCCAGATCCCGCAGCGCCCGGTTTTCGGTAGTCAAAACATAGCGCTCGGTTCCGAACGTGTCATACGACGTCCCCACCGGCGACCGTCGGTAAATGCCGCTGGAAGGCCTCGACACCCCTGATTCTTCCGCCGCCGGACACAATCCCCACACGTTGAAGTCCTTCTGGTGCTCGCGAAACGGCGGTGTCGAAAACAGCGCCTCCATAAACCGCTGGGCGTCCCGCTCAAACTTCGGGCGTTCCGCCGCCATGTAACCGTCGCCTAACACCAGCAAGTCCACTTTCATCGCCGGATCGCCCATCTTCTGCAATTCGATCAAAGC
>JBAVAA010000429.1:0-2520 GCA_049585515.1 Terriglobales bacterium
CGTCAGTGCATAGCTGAAGGTAACGTCAACGTCGAAGAGCACGTTTCCGGTTCGTCTATTTCGAAGCAGTTATCAGTCGGACCACTTCCTGCATGCGGGCGCGATACAGGTTCTGAGTAGGATCCATGCGGGCAGCGATTTCGAGTTCGCCAAGAGCCTCTTCGTATTGGTTTAGGGCCATCAGGCAGGCGGCCAGTGAATAGTGATTTTGGGCGCTAGGTTCAAGCCGGAGAGCCTGGCGAAACTCCTTTTCCGCTTCGGCCAGTTGTTGGGTATTCACCAGCGCGGTGCCGAGATAGTGGTGTCCCAGGCTGGATTCGGGGTTCAGAGCCACTGCCTTGCGCAGCACCGTCAGGGCTTCCTGATCTTTGCCCGAAAGAAGAAGGGCCTGCCCTAAAACGCGGTGTTCGGCCGCTCCAGCGGGATTGACGGCGATGGCCGCTTCCAATTCGCGGATGGCGGAGGGATAGTCGCGTTTGGACATGTAGGCGCGCGCCAGGCAGTTGTGGCCGCCCTCCCACTCCGGACTTTGACGATACAGATCCTTAAATTCCGCGAGGGCGCTGTCGAAGTCTTCTTTGTCGCAAAATGTGTTTCCCAGATTGTTACGGATGCTGGCTTCGTCAGGCTTCAGACGTTTGGCGGAGCGATATTCAGCAATCGCCTCATCCAATTTGCCCTGATCGTGCAGGACAACGCCCAGATTGCTGTGGGCCTCCCAGAAATCGGCACGCAAGCTGATGGCGTGGCGATACGCGATGGCGGCGCGGCGCAGATCTCCTTCATCGCGGTGAGCGATTCCGATGTCGAAGTAGACATCTGCGTTGGCGAGGGAATTTTCCGGCTCGCGCGAAAGCGCGTTGTCAAAGGCGTTGAGGGCGGCTTCGTAGTGGCCGGCGGCGTAGTGGGCCAGTCCTAGATAACGGTAGGCCTCGGCGTTCGCGGGATCCATACTGAGGGCGGTTCGCGCTTCGGCGAGCGCGTCTTCGGCGTCGTCTGTCCGGTAGAAAAGGTAGGAAAGCTGGCTGTGCGTTTCGGGGAAGTCGGGCATCAGGCGCAGAGATTCGGTGAACTCGTCGAGCGCTTCGTCGAAACGGTTTTGCCGGCGCAGGACGGTTCCCAGAACAAAATGCAGCAAAGCATGATTTGGTGAAGCGTTATTCGGCAGGGCTTCGTTCGCATCTTCGCGGAGCAGGGTGCGAAGCTTGTCTTCGGCTGCATCCAGGTTTTTGTCGTGAACCAGAGAGGCGATTTCTGCCGCCGGAGTGGAGCAGGCGCTCGGGACGCCGGGCGCTGTTTTTTGGTTCGAGATTCGATCAGGGCTCGTGTGCAGGAGGCTTTGGATTAAGCCCGAGTCGGCGCCGGCCCTTTGTAAGGCGCGGGTGCATTGCGCCGCAGCCGAGTGCGGCAGCGTGCGGGTTTCATCCCGCATTTCCGCCAGACGCTGGATGCGCTCGCTCGAAATTCCCCCGGCGAGCCATAGGAAAATGGCATCCGAAGAGGGAGTGGACGGAGTCGGTTCGGCCTGCAACGAGCCTGCTATCAGCAGAAGTGGAAGCCATCTCCGGACACAGTGTTTCACCAATCCTCCCTCAATCTGGCAGTTTTTGCGCGCGAGAATCGCCCTGTCGCCAAAATAGACTGGCGGCGCGGGCGCCGATAGGTCACGGAAGTCATTTCCTAGGACATGGCCGAGTGCGCGGGAGCGGCGAGTGGTGGCGAGAATCGGCGAGACTCATGGGATGGGTTGGAGTACACTGTTAACGTTAAGATGTTGCGCCGCAGATGTTTCCGGTCGGTATGTCCGGGTCGGAGGCTGTATGTTTGAAGGTCTATTTCAACCCATGCACCTGCTGGTGATCTTCTTTATTGCGCTGCTGGTGTTTGGTCCCAGGAAATTGCCGGAGTTAGGTAAAGGACTGGGAGAAGGCATTCGTGCGCTGAAAGAAGGCATGAAAGATCACGATACCAAGGCGGAAGCCAAGCCTGAAGTTAAGACCGAAGCCAAGTCCGAAGTTAAGCCAGAAGACAAGCCGGTGAATAAAGCTTGAGTTGGCGGCAACCTTCAGGTTGCCGACGCGCCGGATTAAAGCCAGTCCGATATAATCCCAAGTTCGACAAGAATAGAAAGAATACATTTGCGGCATCGGGAGGTTGTGTAACTTGCTTCCCGGCTACGGGCGATCGTTGTGTCCGCAAGCGTGGAAGAAAAATCCCCATCTGATTCGTAACTACCCAGGAGGCTCTTGTGCGTAGGAGATTTGTGGCAGGTCTTTTTCTGTTTCTGTTATGGACGATCCCGGCACTTGCCGACCAGATCGTCCTTAAAAATGGCGACCGGCTGACCGGTTCGATCACGATGGCGGACGGCAAGACACTCGTAATCAAGACTGACTATGCCGGCGATGTGACGGTGAAGTTTGACGCAATCCAAAGCATGACCTCCGCCGGCGACTTGAACGTGAGCCTGGGCGGCAAAACAGTGGTAGGCCCTGTGACAACGAGCGGCGACGACGTGAT
>JBAVAA010000430.1:0-4042 GCA_049585515.1 Terriglobales bacterium
GTTCAAACCTCGATCCATAAAAGACTGTTTGCCCGCATCTCTTTGCAGGTCTTGATGAAAGGCTAATGGCTGACAGCTAGCTCTTCTTCTTCCCGCGCCGCATTCGCAGATAAGCCTGCATCAGCGGCTGCAAATCGCCATCCAGCACGCGATCCACATCGCCGATCTCCAGCTTTGTACGATGGTCCTTGATCATGCGGTAAGGTTGCAGCACGTAGGACCGTATCTGCGAGCCAAAATCGATATCCAGCTTCGAATCCTCAATTTTCTTCGTAACCTCGCGCTTTTTCTCCAACTCGAACTCATAGAGTTTGGAGCGCAGCATACTCATAGCCTTGTCTTTGTTTTTGTGCTGCGATCTCTCATTCTGACAATTGGCGACTAGACCGGTAGGTATGTGTGTGATCCGTACCGCCGAATCGGTCGTATTCACGTGCTGTCCGCCCTTGCCACTCGAGCGGTATGTGTCAATCCGAATGTCCTCGGGCTTAATAATGACCTCGATGCTGTCGTCGATCTCAGGAGAAACATAGACGCTGGCAAACGATGTATGCCGCCGCTTCGCCTGATCAAACGGCGAAATCCGCACCAAGCGGTGCACGCCGATCTCGCTGCTCAAGTATCCGAACGCGTACTGGCCAATCACCGAGAATGTCGCGGACTTGATTCCCGCTTCTTCGCCCGGCTGGTAGTCGTACATCTCGGTCTTGAATCCCTGCCGTTCCGCCCAGCGCAGATACATGCGCAGCAGCATCTCCGCCCAGTCCTGCGACTCGGTTCCCCCCGCTCCCGGATGAATGGTCACGATCGCATTCAGGCCGTCGTTCGGTCCCGAAAGAAGTGTCTCGGTTTCGACCCGATCTACCAGTTCGCGCAGAGCATCCAGGTCGCGTTGCAGGTCCGCAGCAACATTCTCGCCTTCGCCGGCCAGATCGAAATAGGTGGCGATATCCTCGGTCCGCCGTGCCAGGTCGCCTTCCAGCGACAACATGCTTTCCAGGCGCTTCCGTTCGCGCATGACCTGCTGAGATTTTTCAGGATTCGACCAGAGATTAGGATCCGATGCCTGTTTTTCTATCTCCGCAAACTGCTGGCGCAGCTTGCCCGAGTCAAAGATACTCCCGCAAGTCGTGAACCTTGGTCTTTAGAGAAATGTATTGCTGTTCCAATTCATCCAACATGCTTGTCTCTCAACCATCCGCTCTCGAGGGCCATCAGCCCTGAGCAAATACGCTTTGTATCAGGGTATGCCTTTAGGCATACCGCAACTACCGTCCTATAAATGCGCCTTTAGGCGCTGGCTTTTCGCGTGGAGCTTCACCACAGTGCGTTAAGTCTCCCGAGTCGGAAACACAAACCGCGCTATCAACGCGCCCACTGAAATTATCGCACACAGATATGCGAACCAATCTCCATACCGCGTGTAAAACGTGGTACCCGACCTCAGCGAATAAGGCGCCGCCAATGCCGTACGCACCTTGCGCGGAGTTGCCGCCACGATCCGTCCATAAGGATCAATCGACGCCGTCATACCTGTATTCGCCGCCGCCAGCAGCCAGCGGTCATTTTCGATCGCGCGCATCTGCGTCTGCTGAAGATGCTGCTTCCAGGCGCCGCTATCGCCATACCAGCCGTCATTCGAAATATTCAGCAAGACCTGCGCGCCCTGCAGCGGCCCCTGCCGCACTTCATCGGGAAAAATCGATTCATAGCAAATGAATATTCCCAGCCGCTCGCCTCCCGCTTCCAGCGGCGCACGCGACACGCCGCTCTGAAACTCTCCTACTTCTTTGGTCAGCCCTCCGGCAAACGCAAACAATTGCGGAAACGGCAAATATTCGCCGAAGGGAACCAGATGCACTTTGTCATAGCGTCCAACCCACTCCCCCAGCGGATTCACAAGAGCAGCCGAATTGAAAATCTGCGAGCTTTCTCCGGCCGTACCTTGACCATCATGGTGCATAGCCGGCGTGATTCCTATGGAGCCGACAACCACCCATGTGCCCGACTGCCGGGCGAGTCCGCTCACTGCTTCCCGAAATAACGGATCGTTGGTGTAAAACGGCGAAGGCGATTCCGGCCACACAATCAAGTCCGTGTGCTGGTCTTTGTCCCGCCCGGCATCAACTGCTCCCGCGGGGTGCAAACTCACCGCGGTCAAATCCCGCAGTGTGTCCTGAAAATATTCCTTCGTCCACATCGCCCCGGCTTGAATCGGAATATTTGGCTGCACCAGAATTGCGGTGTGATCGGCAGGGAGCGGAGCAGGCCCAAGCAACTGGCCCGCTTGAAGGATCGCCGCCGCCACGACCCCGGCCACAATCAGCCGCTTCCGTTGCTCCTTCGGAGCTAGAAACGCAGCCGCAAACACGCTATTCACCAGCAGAATTTCAAACGATAGCCCGTACACGCCGACAAGCGTTGTAATCCGCGTAAGCGAAAAATTCCCGGTTTGCGAATACCCCAGAAGCTCCCACGGAAACGCCGTGATCCGCGTCCGGGCAAGTTCCACTGCGACCCAGAGAAACGGCGCTGCGCCAAGCGCGAGCCGTATCGACGGGGCCGATCCCCTAATCTCAATTTTTTGGCCAGCAATCTTTGGCCTTGCGGATACTGACCCGGCAATCACTGCCAGTAGCAACCCGAACAATCCGTGATAAAGCCCTACATACATGCAGAACAAAACCAGTGTCAGCGCAGCGACGGGAATCGGCAGACCACCGTAACGGTGCATGGTGTCGAATATCCAGTAGCAGGACCCGGCAAACCAGAGAATTCCGCAGGCGTAACCCAAAACGAACCCCTGCCCCGGTGTGGCCACCAGCAAGGGCGCCTGACCGTCCAGATGCAAGGTTTCCGGAACTCGCGCCCGCAGAATCGCCACCAGCAACGGAGCCACTGCGACCCATGCCAGCCAATAGAGTCCCGGCAGCGGAAAAATAGCAACCTGAAGCGCTGCCGACAGAAGGACGAGTCCCCAGGCGCTACGGTGGATTTTGAGCACGAATCAGAATAGCAAACGGCAAGTCCGAAGAGAGAAACGCGTGCATGCCGTCCTGAACCGACCGGCATCTCGCTCATCGAACGGCCCGCCCTCCACCCGCGCCTACTCTCTAAACGCGCTCCCGACAAATCACGCTCCGCATATTGCGCTGATCAGATACCATAGTCTCCTTATGAGTCATGTCCTCCTCATCGTGCTGGTGCGATTTCTCGAAGGCATGTTTGTCATCGGTGTCATTGGTTCGTTTGTGGTCATAGTGCTTACCGGGATTGAAGACCTGAAGATGCTTCTTGGCCGGGAGGAACAGAGCCACTCCTAGCCGTATGTCCTCGTTCCAGCCCCCATCGCCGTCGGATCGCGTCCGCATCGTCGTCGCCACCTCGGTGATGCTCACGTTCATCTCGTACTGGCGGGCCGCCGCAATCGTGCTGAACGATCTCGCTTCGTCCGCCTTTTATGCCTGTGGAATCGCCGAACAGGCGGTCGGAAAATCCGCTCCCTGGTTCATTGTCGGGGTCATGCTGTTTTCATTCGCGGTGCGGGCGGTATACGTCGAGAGCTGCTCTATGTTCGTCCGCGGCGGGGTCTACCGGGTAGTGAAGGAAGCGCTGGGTGGCACCCTGGCTAAGTTCAGCGTCTCCGCCTTGATGTTCGACTACATACTCACCGGGCCCATTTCGGGCGTGTCGGCCGGGCAGTACATCGTAGGACTTCTCAACGAAACCTTCGCCACCGCCGACACTCATGGCTGGATCCCCGGCGCCGTCCACAATCTCTTCAACGGGACCCCGCATCTCAACATCAATCTGACCTCGGTAGTCTTCGCGCTTGCCGTCACGATTTACTACTGGTGGGAAAACATCAAGGGTATACAGGAGTCCAGCGAGAAAGCGCTTCGTGTTATGCAGATTACCACCGTGATGGTGGTCATACTGCTGGCCTGGTCGGCGCTCACCCTGTTTAAATCGGGATACAACCCGGTCCCGCTGCCCACTCCGCAAAACCTTCACTTCTCAAAAGAGTCGCTCGGCTTTCTGC
>JBAVAA010000431.1:0-3693 GCA_049585515.1 Terriglobales bacterium
GGCGCCGTGCGTGGAGATGAAGTATTCGAGCACGGTTAGACCTTCACGGAAGTTGGCGGTGATCGGCGTCTCGATAATTTCGCCGGTCGGTTTCGCCATCAGTCCGCGCATGCCGGAGAGCTGACGAATCTGCTGCTTCGATCCGCGAGCGCCGGAGTCGGCCATGACGTAAATCGGGTTGAGTTCGCCTTCTTTGTCGCGCTTCTGCATCTGGCCGAACATTTCGTCGGCGACTTTCTCCGTGATCGCCGACCAGATTTCGATGACCTTGTTGTAGCGTTCGCCGTTGGTAATCGCGCCGTCCAGGTACTGCTGCTGAACGTTGATGACCTGCTTGTCGGCATCTTTCACCAGCGTCTTCTTGTTGTCGGGGATGACCATGTCATCGATGCCGATGGAGAGTCCGGAGCGCGTGGCATAACGGAAGCCAAGCGACTTGATCTCGTCGAGCATCTTGACCGTCACTTCCAGACCAAAGCGAAGGTAGCAGTAATTGACCAACTGGCCGACGCCCTTTTTCTTGAGCAGGCCGTTGATATAGGGCATGGCCACGTTGACGCCGGGAACATCCTTGGGCAAATGGTCGTTCAGGATGGCGCGGCCAACGGTGGTGTTCAGATACTCGCGCTTCAGGTTGATCGGCTCGGTATGGTTCACGTCCTGATCGTCGTAGGCCTGGGTGAGGTCGATGACTTCGCCGGTGTAGCGCAGACGAATTGGGGTGAGCGTTTCCACCTCGCCCATTTCGAGGGCGATCACGACTTCGTCGATGTTGGCGAACGAACGGCCTTCACCTTTCGCACCCGGTTTTGCCTTGGTCAGATAATAGAGACCGAGGACCATGTCTTGCGTGGGCACGGTGATGGGCTGTCCCGACGCGGGCGACAGGATGTTGTGCGAAGACAGCATCAGAACGCTGGCTTCCACCTGCGCTTCGGGCGAGAGCGGAATGTGCACGGCCATCTGGTCGCCGTCGAAATCGGCGTTAAACGCTGTACAGACCAGCGGGTGAATCTTGATTGCCTTGCCTTCCACGAGCACCGGCTCAAACGCCTGGATGCCCAGGCGATGGAGCGTGGGAGCGCGGTTCAGCATAACGGGGTGGTCTTTGATGACCTCTTCCAGAATGTCCCAGACGATGGGTTCCTGCTGTTCCACCATTTCTTTCGCCTGCTTGATGGTGGTGCAGTTTCCCGTTTGTTCGAGCCGGTGATAGATGAAGGGCTTGAACAATTCGAGCGCCATCTTCTTCGGCAAACCGCACTGATGCAGCTTGAGTTCGGGACCGACCACGATGACCGAACGTCCGGAGTAATCCACGCGCTTGCCGAGAAGGTTCTGGCGGAAGCGCCCCTGCTTGCCCTTGAGCGTGTCGGAGAGCGACTTCAACGGGCGGTTGTTGGCGCCGCGCAGAACGCGGCCGCGGCGTCCGTTATCGAAGAGGGCATCGACCGCTTCCTGCAGCATGCGCTTTTCATTGCGCACGATGACTTCGGGAGCGTGCAGGTCCATCAGCTTCTTCAACCGGTTGTTGCGGTTGATGACGCGGCGATATAGATCGTTCAGATCGGAGGTGGCGAAACGTCCGCCATCCAGTGGAACCAGCGGCCGCAGCTCGGGTGGAATCACCGGCAGAACGTCCAGGATCATCCATTGCGGTTTGTTGCCGCTCTTGCGGAAGGCCTCGACTACTTTCAGGCGCTTGGCGTACTTCAGGCGCTTCTGCAGCGAGGTTTCATGCTTCATCTTCTCGCGCAGTTCGCCGGATAGGCCATCGACTTCAATCCGCTTGAGAAGTTCCTTGATCGCCTCCGCGCCCATCATGGCCTTGAAGCCGGCAGGCCGGTATTGCTGGTCGAGTTCGCGGTACTTCGCTTCGTCCTTGATGACCTCGCGCTCTTTTACCGGAGAGTCGCCGGGATCGACGACCACGTAGGCTTCGAAGTAGAGAATCGCTTCCAGATCGCGCAGCGAAATGTCGAGTAGATGCCCGATGCGGCTGGGCAGCCCCTTGAAGAACCACACGTGCGAACAGGGCGACGCCAGCTCGATGTGCCCGAGGCGTTCGCGGCGGACTTTGGAGAGTGTTACTTCCACCCCGCACTTGTCGCAGATTACTCCGCGATGCTTCATGCGCTTGTACTTGCCGCAGAGACATTCCCAGTCGGTGACGGGACCGAAGATGCGGGCGCAGAACAAGCCGTCGCGCTCCGGCTTGAAGGTGCGATAGTTGATGGTTTCCGGCTTGGTTACCTCCCCATGCGACCAGCTCCGGATTTTTTCCGGAGACGCCAGGCTGATGCGGATGGCGTCAAAGTCAGCCACGGGGTTTGCCATATCAAAGGGGCTCGAACGAAACATGTTCCTCCGCTTTCCTGCTCTCAGAAGCAGTACCCAGTACCTAGTAACCGGTACCCAGTACGCTCATCTTTTAATGTTTCGCGACGACTGAGAGCTACGACTCGCGAAACGTTTTTTTAAAAATCGTCTTCCCATAGCCTCCCCGGATTGATTTCACCTGGGTACCGGGTACTGGCTACTGGGTACTGACTTAATCCGCTGCCACCGCCATCGGCTTCTTCTCCGTGGCCTTGATCAATTCGACATCCAGACAGAGCGCTTGCAATTCGCGAATCAGCACGTTGAACGACTCGGGAACGCCCGGCTCCATCGCGGCCTCGCCTTTAACAATGGCCTCGTAGATTTTGGTGCGTCCGTACACGTCGTCCGACTTCGCGGTGAGCAATTCCTGCAGGATGAACGCCGCGCCGTATGCTTCCAGAGCCCAGACTTCCATTTCTCCGAAACGCTGACCTCCGAACTGCGCCTTGCCACCCAGCGGCTGCTGCGTGATCAGCGAGTACGGCCCGATGGAACGCGCATGAATCTTGTCGTCCACCAAGTGCGACAGTTTCAACATGTAGATGTAGCCCACCGTGACCGGCTGTTCGAAAATCTCGCCCGTCATGCCGTCGCGCAGATACGTCTTACCCGACGTGGGAAGACCCGCGCTTTCGAGCAGCGCCTTGATCTCTGTTTCACGGGCGCCGTCGAACACCGCCGATCCCATGAACACGCCTTTCTTCAATGTGGGGGCCAGCGCTTCGAGCTCGTCCTCACTCAGATCAGCGATGGTATCCGCTAGCACTGTGTCTTTGAACAACGCCTTCAGGTCGCGGCGGATGGCATCGGTTCGAGTGTTCTGTTTCAGCAACTCGCCGATCTTCTGTCCTAGTTCATGGCCCGCCCATCCGAGGTGGGTTTCAAGAATCTGCCCTACGTTCATACGACTGGGCACGCCGAGCGGATTCAGGACAATCTCGACCGGCGTTCCATCCTCGAGGTACGGCATGTCCTCCTCGGGCAGAATGCGCGCGATCACCCCCTTGTTGCCATGGCGTCCGGCCATTTTGTCGCCGACACTCAGCTTGCGCTTCATGGCGATGTAAACCTTGACGAGCTTGATTACGCCCGGCGGCAACTCATCGCCCTTGGTGAGCTTCTCTTTCTTTTCGTTGACGATCTTCTTGAGCACGTCGATCTGGCGCGAGGTCATTTCCTCGATCTCGTCAATCTGCTCATTCACTCGCGGATCTTTGTCGTTGTATTTGATCCGCTTCAAATTGCGGGTCGAGATGCGCTCGATGGTGTCGCGATCGAGGATGGCTCCCTTGATCAGAAGCCTCTTATTGG
>JBAVAA010000432.1:0-3769 GCA_049585515.1 Terriglobales bacterium
CTCGAGGACCTGGTTATCCAGCGGGCAAATCAATTGTTGCTTGACCCGATGGTGGTCGGTGCGGTGCAGTTGATTGAAGGAGATGCCGCTGCTGCGCGCGCCCGAAAACAGACGCACCGGCATCGAGATTAATCCAAACGTTAGATATCCAGACCAGACGGAGGCCGCCATTGCTTTCCCCTCGAAAACCTGAGATGCCGGAATCCTGCCAAGCGTACAGAAGTTTAGCCTAAACGGCCCATGTTTGCCTTCGCCAGATTACGGGGCGAATCCAAAGGCCAAGCACTATATGACGGGGCCTGCTACCGCCCGATACCGAATATAGTGTTATCGAACGCGGATCGCGCAATGCAGCCATCAGCCGTCAGTCCTCAGCCATCAGTTTCCGTGACGTGAGATTCTACTGATAGCTGAGAACTGAGAGCTGGTAGCTACCTCTAGATGTTGACGCCTTATCTATATCTATCGCACGGATGGGCGTCGTCTCCGGAACGACTGGCAACCGCTGCGGCAGTCACAGTGGGCTTCGCGGTGCTGGCCCATGCTGTACGCGGCGTAAATCGGTCGGGGGCGCTGGCGGGCGGACTTGCGTGTTTCCTTCTTTTTGCAGGCGCCGGCCCTACGGCGTTCGCCACGCTCGCCGCCTTGTTCCTGGCAACCTGGGTTTCCACCCGGCTCGGATACCGCCGCAAACTGGCGCTCGGACTGGCTGAGCGTCGCGAAGGCCGTAACGTTTGGCAAGTCCTGGCTAATCTGGCAGTGCCAGCGTTCTCCTCGGTTATTTTCGGCGTGACTGGGAATCGAACCTGGCTTCTCGCGGGAGTGGCGGCTCTGGCTGAGGCTGCGACGGATACCGTCGCCAGCGAAATCGGACAGTACCGCGGCCAGGACGCGCGGCTGATTACGACGTGGGAACGAGTCCCGGCAGGAACCGACGGCGGCATCACCATCGCCGGAACCGTCGCCGGAATGGCAGCAGGTTTAATGATTGTGATGGTCGCAGCCGCAGGCGGAATGATTCACCCGGCTCAGCTCTGGATTCCCCTAACCGCGGGAATTGCCGGTATGCTTTTCGACAGCCTGCTCGGCGCGACCGTGCAGCGCCAAGGCTGGATCAGCAATCAGGCGGTAAACTTCCTCTCCACACTCGCTGCCGCTGCGCTGGCCTACACCATTTCAACACTCACGTAGGGGACCCGAAGCTACTCTGACACTTTTCAGAACGACTTTCCGCTTTCAAACTTTCAACGTGACTCCTGCAAATAAGACCCATGCAAAATTGGTCTCTTTGGCGGTCTCGTGGCTGCGGCGCTACGGCTGCGGAGTAGTACTGAGCGAGCAGGCCTGTGCTAGTGGCGAGATGCCGGACGCCATTGGCTGGAAAAAGGCATGCCATTCCGTGCTGGTCGAGAGCAAGGTGTCGCGTGCCGATTTCCTGGCTGATCGCGAGAAGCCCTTCCGGCAAAAGCCCGAGATGGGCGTCGGCTGTGAGCGATATTATCTGGCGCCGCGGGGCTTGATTCGGATCGATGAACTTTCAGGTGGATGGGGACTGCTGGAGGCGTGCGGGCGTGAGATCGAGCGGGTGCGGCCCTCCGCGAGAAACTTACGTTCAGCGATCGGCTTCCAGAATGAAATGAATCTATTGCTGGCGAGTTTGCGGAGGGTGGAAATCCGCATTGAACCGGAAAGCATTACCGACTTTCTCAAGTGGAAGAACCGCTTGGCGGAATACAACCGCGGCAGCCTGCCGAATGGATTGGTGGCTGAGGAAAAGGAAGCCAACGGATTTTTGTTGGGAACGGCGGGGGATTGAGGTTTGCGACGCCAAGAAGAAACCGGGCGGTTAGGCCCGGTTTCGAGAGCGTCGGCTGGGATGCGGTTACATCGCAGCCAACCGCTGCTGGCTTTGGAGTTTTTACGCAGGCGCGGTTCGCGTCCGCTTCTGCATCTCGCGCCAGCAACGTCAAAAGGAGCGAGGACAGTCATGGCGGGAGCAACTGCGGGGCCAATTTAATATTTTACGTAATAGATTCAATTAGTCATTTCAAATTATAGAAAATAAAGGATGTGCTCGAACGTGAAGTGGGCTGAGCCCGTAATTCCAAGCGGTGCCGAGCCGCCGCCGCTTCAAAGTGTTGCACAACGCGCGTGCCGGACATCACGGTTTCACGGTTTGGCAGTGGATCACTTGAAGCTGTTTTGAAAGGCAGGGCTTGCAAAATCCACGGGGAAGTATGTCCTTCAACAATGATCCATCAGCAGCAGCTTTCGTATCCCCGGCAGAAGAATTTTGCGGGTCGGTGTCCCACAGGTCGGGAGAAGGCGGGCTGGACGCGGTTTGGCCACAGACAGCGGGATTATGCTTTTTCTGATTTATTCGGTCTCATAGTTTACGAAGAGATTCCCTTCGATGTTGATAAGGTTATAATATGCCCACATCACCAACCACGTATCCACCGCAGAGGAGAGATTCATGTCACTGATCGCCCCGAAAGTGTTGCCCCAATCAACCCAAGGACAAAAAACAATTTCGTTGCGCCGGATTTTGCCGGCCCTGTTACGGGCAGATGTTTTGAGACGACTCGGCTTCTATGGCACGCTCTGCGGCCTGATGGTTTCGGCTTTGCTTTATTGCGGAGGCACTGGGCGGGTGTTTGCCGCCGGGCCAGAGCGGGTCGGACTTCCTTGGGATTGGTCGCATGAACATCTTCTGTTCAGCCAGACAGACGACCCTGCGGTCCAGGCGATCATCCAGAAAGATCCGCGGGCGTTCCACCAATGGCTGCGAAGGAGCGTGCCCGTGTATGGTTTGCCGCGCTCGTTCGATTCCTTCGTGCAGTCTCACGGCGCGCTTCCCGAAAGCCAATCTATTGAGGACGTCGCGGAACCGCGAGCAGCTTCCGGGCAAGCGAAGGCCGCGCGAAAGAATGACTGGGGAGTCTCGCTCGGAGCCACTCAGTTTCTCAGCGTCAATAGCACTTCCGGAACACCTATCTATCCAGCGAAATATGAGTTCGATATTAACGCCGCGCCAGACTGCATCAATGACTACGCGGTATTCCCCACCGGAGCCCCGGGCAGAACGACGACTAACCTCGTGACTCCGAACGGTCAGGCGTCGATTATCGCTTTCAACAACCTTTATTCAGCTCAGGGCAGCGGCGGCGGTTTTTGCAATCCTCCCGCCGGCCCGCTGGTTTATTGGGCTTACGTCAATGCACCTTGCACTGGCGGCGCGGTGTCGAGCTCCGACCCAATTTTGAGTTCGCCAGTACTGTCTCTGGACGGGGCCAAGGTCGCTTGGGTGACCACGACGGGAAAGGTCCAGATCGTCACCTTTGGGGCCGGGTTTACCCTCAGCGGCCCGGCCGAGGGCGCACTGACTCCCGCATGCATTGGTTCGAACACATTGGGTGGCGACAATGCCACGCTGCAGACTCTGACTCTTGCAAATGCGACCCACAATCCCACGAGCGGCGTCAGTATTTCGGAAGTCTTTGTGGATTTCAGTACAGACTCCGCGTATGTGGGGGACGACGATGGTTACCTGCACAAGATCACTCCCTTTTTTACCGCGTCGGGTGCGTTGCAGGAAGTAACCACTCCGGTTTGGCACGCTTCGCACGCATACAGCGTCGGAAACCTGATCGTGGACAGTCACGGCTTCATCGAAAAATGCACGACGGCGGGCACATCCGGCGCTGGCACACCCGCTTGGAGCACTACGTGGAACTCGAGCGTCAACGATAACGGCGTGGTCTGGCAG
>JBAVAA010000433.1:0-3305 GCA_049585515.1 Terriglobales bacterium
CCGCAGAAGCGTCCGCTCCGGAACCCCGGCCCGCCCCACCGCCAGCTCAAGCTGCGTCTGTCCAAACTCCATCCCCTGAAGCAGCGCCATCTGCCCCGCGCCCCAGCAAGGGAACGGTGGTCCTCGCGATCGGCTTGCCGGGATCGGGCAAGAGTTCATGGTTCAAGCGCCACAACATTCATCCGCTGTCGAGCGATCTGCTGCGCGAACTTCTTTTCGATGACCCCCAGGAGCAGCGCTTTCAGGATCTGATCTTTTCCAACCTGCGCTCGATGCTGAAGGCGCGGCTGATTGCGCGCCGCCCCATGAACTACGTGGACGCCACCAACCTCACCCCCCACGACCGCCACAGCTGGATCAAGCTGGCCAAGGATTACGGCTACGACGTGCAGGGCGTGTTCTTCGACGTGCCCGTGGAAGTCTGCATGGAACGCCATCAGCGCCGCGGCCGAGTGGTGCCCGAAGAAATCATGCGCAAGATGGCAGGCAAGCTGCGGCCCCCGACCTTCGAAGAGGGCTTTTCCAAGATCACGGTAGTACGCGTAAAACAGAAAGAAGCCGCCGCCGGATAGAACTGTCTAAAATCGTCCTATGAAATGCGAAAGAATCCCAGCCCCGGAGGGGCGAACGATCTTAGCCCAGCGCTTCAGCGCTGGGTAAAGTGGGAAGAATGATTCAAGTCCCGGAGGGACGACCGAGTTCTCACGCCACTCTTCAGCGCTGGGAAATGGGAAGAATGATTCAAGTCCCGGAGGAACGGCCCATTTCTAAGACACCACGCATCCTCATCGCACCCCAGCGCGCTCCAGCAACCGCTGCGCCCGTGCGCGGGTCACATTAATCACAGACTGGTCGGCAACGATTTGATCAAGGATCGCTTGAATGGCCGCGACTTCAATCAGTTGATTGCTCTCGGCCATCTCCTCCATACGCTTAAGTTCTTCGTCGAGCGCCAGCTTCTGGTAATGGCGATCATATTGAAGCCGGTGTCCGAATTCGAGGGTCGCCGAAAGATTTTGCATCAGGGTGGTCAGTTCCTGCACCGCGGGCTTGGCCGAGTAGTTGAAGCTGGATTCCCCGCTGCGCTGCGAGTCTTTATAGCCGAGCGTCTTCTTTCCGGTAAACGCCATGCCCTTATGACTGGCCCCGACGTCCTTCTGAAAATAGTCTGCCTTGGCCGCCAGTCCGAAGATTTTCTGCCGCGTTTCACCCGCTATGGTGAAATCCAGCTCGAAACTGTCCGTCTCATCGGAATCGGCTGCCACGTGTCCGTTCGACTGATAATGGCCCCGGCCGTCGTCCCGGACGCGAATCGAGTAGTGCTCCGGCCGCGAGTCGGGGAAATCAAGGGTGAAGCTAACCACGGGCGCCGCTGCTGTTTGCGAATAGGAGAGGCCCGAAAAAAGCAAAAGCAGGCAGGCAATTTGAAATGAACGCAGCATGGGCCCCAGTAATGATTGGGGATGGCAAGCAGAGTGTCAAGGGGCAGCAACTCTGACCAAGGGGTGCCCATCCCTCCGCGTTTTGTGCGCAAGATCCTGCCGTGAGCGAAGCCGAAGGGGTGGGAACCCCGAAAGCATGGGCTAAGAGCCTACTTGCAAGTCGCGGTATAACCCACGGTTTCCGTAGCCGCGGCGTTCAGAAAAATCTCACCCGAGATCAGGCCATTGTTGTTGATGCCGCCCGCCAGGGCGTAGTTCGCCCCGGGGTAAACGATGTTCTTGAAGGTTCCGTTCTCATAAAGAAAAGCAAAACCGCGATCGGCGGAGAGACGGTTGCCAACGATAACGCCCGCCTTATTCACTCCAGTCAGATCCGTCCCATACTTTGCGTTCTTATGATTGATGGTAGTAAAGGTCCCGTTTTGCCAGAGGAACCCGTTCAGGACCGTGGTGGCGTACGATCCAACGATCGCGCCACCATCGCTGATGCCCATGGGATACGTTGCCTGCGCACCAGGATAGGCGATGGTCGTATATTTGCCGTTGGCGAGCAGAAATCCCTTGGTTACGATCGCACTGGCGCTGAAACTCCCCACTGCCGCTCCCAATTGATTCACGTCGAAGAGAAAAGTGTTGGCCGCCTTGGGATAATTCACAACCGTCATCTTGCCCGCTTGCAGCATGAATCCATGAAGGTTTTGGGGGGTCTTGGCATCCTGGTAGTAGCCGGCGTTGGCGCCGCTGCCATTGCGTCCGTTCATCCACGTGACCGACGAGTTGGGGGCCGCATACTCGCTGAAGACTCCGCTCGGCGAACGCATGAATCCCACCGATTTCAGCGTTTTATTATTCACCAACTGGCCAACCACGGTCCCATCGTCGCTCACTCCGCCGACCAGGCCAAAGCTATATCCGGAGGGCGCGGAAAATACTTCAAAGGCACAGAAAGCATTCTGGCCATGCATTATGGATGAGAAAAACAGAAACATGAAAACAGCGGCGATACTGAGGCGGGGGAGGCCCATGGATTCCTCTGTATGGATTTCTCCGCGCCGCATTGTTGCCTACGGAAACGCGGGAATGATTTTGAAATGTGCAATGAGGATACCCTAGAGAATCGGCGCCAGTCACCCCCGCATGCACAAACGAGTGTCACGGCAAGCGGCGGATTCAGGACGAGGCCGGGAGTAACTTGACCCAGTGGTACGGCCCGGAAATCAGCCGGTTGCGCTCTGCCGTGCGCTCTGGCGCTCGAAGGTCGCGGCCGTATGCAGGTGGCAGATGGCGATGGCAAGCGCATCGGCCGCATCTGCTGGTTCGGGAATCTGCTCGAGATTCAGCAGACGCGTTACCATCTGCTGAACCTGATGCTTTTCGGCGCGCCCGTATCCCACCACCGCGGATTTGATGGAGAGCGGCGAGTACTCGGCGACATCGATACCAGCCGAAGCCGCCGCCAGCATAGCGACACCGCGCACCTGACCGAGTTTCAGCGCAGACTTAACATTAGCCGCGTAAAAGACATCCTCAATGGCCACGCGGTCGGGTCGGTGCTGAGAAATGAGTTCCCCCAGGCCAATCGAAATGCGCGAGAGGCGCATTGGCATGGGTTCGCGCGGCGAAACTTTGATGGCGCCGCACACGATGCAGACCAGGCGATCGTCGCACAGCAAATCGACCACGCCATACCCCGTGTATTCGGTGCCGCAGTCAATTCCCATGACGCGCATGGAGGCAGTGTAGCAGGGCAGCGCCAGCGCGTCCCGAATAGGGGATCAGCTTGACTTTGTTTTAAGAGGAACGGCTCGGGCGGGGCTTTAACCGGCTGCGGAAAAACTCCGGTTTCGTATCAGGGTATCGCTT
>JBAVAA010000434.1:0-6899 GCA_049585515.1 Terriglobales bacterium
GGTTTTGGTTGATCGCTCCAGCACACACTAGTGGGACTTTGTTGCGGCAGTGTTGCGCCATTGTTAAAGGAGAGTAAATTTGATCCGCCAGAATCGGGTCACTGGTGACAGATGACGGTTGACAGGAAAAACAAAGAATCAGGTCTCAGGCCTCGGAGAACCATGTGGTTGATTTAGGCTTTCCTGTCACCAGTTTTCCGGGCTTTGCCTGCCCTTGGCGCAGGCGTTACACTGCGAGACATGAATACCGCGAACCCACCGAATGTGAAATTCGTGCAGACCGCCGATTACCGCGAGGCCTACGCCAACAGCGTGCAGATACGAGTGAATGTGTGGGATTTCTTCCTGGTTTTCGGGACCATGCAGCAAAACTCGGAAACGCACGTCGAACTCCGGAACTTTCAGGGAATCTACCTCAGCCCGCAACAGGCCAAGGCCCTCATGGCGCTCTTGCAGCAGAACGTGACCAACTACGAGGCCGCCTTCGGCGAAATCAAACTGGATCCGCGCGCTCCAGGCGGACCGGTTCACTGAAGTTGCCCGCCTTGCGGCACATTTAATAATGTTGCCCTCTCCTTTTCCGATGACGGCTGCGCGGCCGGGGTCACCCTCCGGTTCGAAGACAAAACCCCAAGCGCCATCTTTCTCATGGCCGCAGCAACTTCTTCTCTTCGCGCTATTTTTTGCCGGATTGATGTTGCTGCATGCGCCGCTTCTCCGCCTTCCTTACTTCTGGGATGAGGCGGGCTATTACGTTCCGGCGGCACGCGATTTGTTTCTGACCGGTTCGCTGATTCCCCGGTCCACGCCGTCGAACGCGCATCCGCCGCTGGTGATGGCGTGGCTGGCGCTGGCGTGGCACATCTTTGGATACTCCACGCTCGTGACGCGCACCGCGATGCTGACATTAAGCGCGTTCTCTCTGCTGGGAGTGTTTCGACTCTCACGACTGGCGACCGCTGCCAATCGGCCCGTGGCATGGGCGACCGCCGCGCTGGTGGCGCTTTATCCCGTGTATTTCACGCAGAGCTCGATGGCACAGGTCGATTTGCCGGCTGCCGGATTTACGTTTTGGGCGCTGGCCGCCTATATAGAAGACCGTCCGTGGGGGCAAGCGCTCTGGTTCTCGCTGGCAGCGCTCGCGAAGGAGACGGCGATCCTCGCTCCGCTGGCGTTGTTTGGGTGGGAGTTGCTGGCTAATTGCGTCCGGTCGCGCTCGAAAGAACGCTGGAAAGAGATTCTTCCACCGCAGGGCAGGCGAACCCGCTGGCTGCATTTGCTGCTTCCAGCCGTGCCGCTGGCAGGCTGGTACGCCTACCATTACTCGAAGACAGGCTTCCTGTTTGGCAATCCCGAGTTCTTCCGCTACAACGTTGCCGCCACGCTCAATCCGTTGCGCGTGCCACTGGCTCTAGGGATGAGGATCTGGCAACTCTTCGGATATTTCGGCCTTTACCTCCTTACACTGGCGGGATTGCTGGCCATGTTTCGTCCGCCGCGCGGGTTGAAGGAAACGTTGAACGAGACGTCGAAAAAAATATTGAACGGGAAAGTGCGGTTGAACGAAAAAGACGGCGGGGCTGTCCGTGCGCGAATTCCGTTCTGGGTGCAAGGGGCATTCTTGCCGGTGCTGCTCGCGTATCTCGTCTTTATGTCGGCCGTAGGCGGAGCGGTGCTGGCTCGCTACATGCTGCCGGTTGTTCCACTCGTGATTCTCGTTCTGGTTTCGACTGTCTGGCGGCGCGCGCGCCACTGGAAGTTGATTGTGGGAGCGGTTGCCATCGCATTTGTCGTGGGCTTGTTCACCAATCCGCCGTATGGATTTTCTCTCGAAGACAATCTGGCCTATCGCGATTACATCGTGATGCACGCGGAAGCCAGCCGCTTCCTGGCGATGCGCTATCCCGGTGCGCGCGTGCTGACCGCATGGCCCGCGTCGGATGAACTCACGCGACCATGGCTCGGCTACGTGAGCGAGCCTTTCCATGTGTTGCGCATTGAGGATTTCTCAGCTCCCCAGATCGATGTGGCTATCCAGGCTCGCAAGCATTTCGATGTTGCACTCGTCTTCTCCACCAAATATCAGCCGCCGCATCCACTCTTCGAAAATTGGGATGCATGGCAGCACATCAAAGAAAGATTCTTCGGCTACCACCGCGATTTGCCGCGTGAAGAGATCGCACTGCGACTCGGGGGGGCCATTGCCTTTCACAAAGAAGTGAACGGGCAGTGGATCGCGGTGATTAGAGTGCAGCGGTAAGGCTCTCGTTTTGGGGGCTATGGCGATATTTCGCCAAGTCATTTGCCCCGGACATCAGGTTCACTAATCCGACGGCACTGAACCTCTGTAGTTTGCAGCTAATATCCTTCAAATCTAATATCCCTCAAACAATGAAGGGCGTCCTCTGGCGGAAGCTGGACGCCCGTTCATACAGAATCTACTGCGGAGGCTTCTTTTCCTCCTTCGCAGGCGCTGGCTTGCTCACCGGTTTCGGCTGGCTCCGATGCTCCGTTTTTGGTGCACTGGCAGCATGTGCGGGAGAGGGCCTCTCCGGACTCTCTGCTTTCGCACGTTCAGTGGCTGTCGGCTTGGGCGCCTTGGGTTCCGGTTTTTCCATCCTTTCATGCGGCGCAGCCGCCGGTTTGGTCTCCGCGGGTCGTGCAGTGGCGTGTTCAGACTTTGCCGGTTTGGTTTCTCTAGCCGGCTTGGCTTCACTCCTTGCCTGATTTTCGCGAGGCTCAACGGCCGGCTTGGGTTCCGCAGGTCGCGTAGCAGCGTGCTCAGATCTTGACGCCTTGGAAGCCTTCGGTTCAGGCTTCGGTTCCGTACGGGCTGCATTTTCATGTGCGGCGGTCTTAGCTTCCGCAGAACGTGGCTCCGCAGGTCGTGGTTCCGCGGGTCGTGCGGTGGCGTGTTCAGACTTTGCCGGTTTGGATGACGCTTTGGGCTCCGTTTTCGCCATACCTTCATGAGCCGCAGGAGCAGCGTTTTTTTCCGGACGAGCCGACTTCGCGTGCTCGGTCGCAGCCTCTTTAGACGGCTTGGCTGCCGCCCTACCCGCGTTTCCATTTTTTTCGTTTCCGCGATTCGCTGCCGTCTTTGTGTAGCTTGGGCCGCCAGTTCGAGCCGCCACTGTACCGGTCTTGAAATCCGCCGGTTTCGCGGTTGCCGCTACGGGAGGCCTGCCGTGATTCACCGAAGCTCGCAGGCTACGATCGCCGGAGGCGGTTCGTTGATGCTCGGTTTGCGCGGAGGTCATCGGGATGTGCCGTTCGCTCGCGTACTTCTCCTGTTCGGAAGTCGGTCGGGCCCTGAGTCCGCCCGTGCCACCGTTATAGCTGACACGGTTTGTGCTCATGTTATGGACGACCGTCTTCGTGTACGTGTCGTGGATGATTGTGCGGTTCACGTTCATGACCGAAGTGTTGTAGTAGAAGTTGTTACCTCGCCAGTATCCGCCCTCGAAGCCCGTGCCCATGTAGCCGAATCCGTAGTCGACACCGCCGTAGAATCCAATATTCGGCCCCCAATAACCAGCGTTCCAGATAAACCCGCCGTCGTTCCAGCCCCAGTATCCAGGAGTCCATAGGAAGCCCACTTCGGGCGCCTCAACCCACGTTCCCGGAACCCAGTAATAGTCGTCATAATCGGGATCCCAAGCCCAATAGCCGGGCGTCCAGAGATAGCCTTCGCCGGGACAGACCGGTTGGGTGTACACCGGCAAAACTGGCGGTGCAATGGTGATTGATACAGCGACGCCCTGCGCGAAGGAGCGGCTAGGGACGGCCAGTATCGCAAGTAGCAGTAAAATCAAACCTAGCAAATGCGCGGAACGGACAGAACTCATTTTTATCACCTCTTCCTCACTTTGAATTGGCCGGTGAGAATATTGGCTGAGAATTTCGGCCAATTCTGGAGCATCATGCTCGCGCCACCCAGTCATCAACCATGGGGTGGGCTTCTTTCCGATGTGACGCGGTTGGTTTTGGTTGCTCCGAGGGAGCCGCCGATGTTATCCGATTCGTCTAGATAGCTGACGAAATGAGGCAATAGCGGGAGCTTCACACGTTCCGCACCATCACGTTTACGTTCCCAGTAAATGGCAGGAGTGCGTCTTGACCACAACCCATACACTCTTTCCGGGCTCAAGTTGAAGAGCGTCGCGCGCCGCCAACGTTATGTGGATCTCGAATCCCGTCCCGTCGCAATCCACCAGTGCCGAGACGATGACATCTCTTTGCTCCAATCGGACGATAGTACCCGGCAAAATGTTACGAGCGCTCAGTCCGCGCGGACTCTCCGTTGCCAGCAGCAGGTCGCCAGCCCGAACACCAATGCGCAGGCGCGAGCCCGCGTCGGCATGAACCAGCGGCGTTTCTAACTCCGCCTTGCCGCTGCCTAGACGGCAGGTCATAGTGCCGCGTGTCTCATGAAGTGAAACCACTGTGGCGTCGAAGATGTTTTCGAATCCTAACAGGTTCGCGACCGTTTCCAGTCGCGGCGCGCGCATCACTTCATGCGGCTGTCCTTGCGCAATAATTTTTCCCGCATCCAGCACAATGACCTCGTCGCCGAGGGCAAATACTTCCTCGCCGTTGTGAGTGACGAAGAGAATTGGGACGCGGTGATGCTGGTTCCAGGTGCGCAAATCGCCGACGATCGCCGACTTTGTCGAATGGTCGAGCGCAGCCAGCGGCTCATCGAGCAGCAAGGCGCGTGGTTCGATCACCAGCGCGCGCGCCAGGGCGACGCGCTGGCGTTCGCCTCCGGAGATTTGTGCCGGACGCCGGTCACGCAAGTGACCGATAGAGAACGCCTCAAGCATTTCACGGCTGCGTTGTTTTCGCTCAGACGCGCTCAGCGTGCGAAGACCGTACGCGACGTTTTGCTCGGCGGTCAGGTGCGGGAAGAGCGCCAGATCCTGATGCACATAACCGATGCGGCGTTTCCAGGCGGCGACGTTACGCTTCTTCTCCGAGTCGTATAGGTCTTCTCCGCCAACAGCAATGCGGCCGTCGTCCGGATCGCTGAGTCCGGCAATGCAATCGAGCAGCGTAGTTTTTCCTGCGCCCGAAGCGCCGAAAAGAATCGTGAAACCAGCCAGCGCGCGGAAATGAACATTGAGTTTGAAACTGCCCTCGGGATTCGGAAAGCGTTTCCGGATGCGGACTTCGAGATCGGCAGAGATTGGCAATGCAGTTGGTGGCGATGGCAATGACGATTGCGATGTTGACTCGGGTGACGATGGCGACGCCGTTGGGACGGGGATGCTGGTCTTTATCGCCATGGGCCCACCATCCAGGGACGACGGTTCAAGCCGTACACAATCGAAAGAACCACAAATGAAATGATCAGCAGGATCAGCGCCGTCTGGTTCGCACTGAAATAATTTGCCGTCTGTACCTGATCGTAAATATCAATCGAAATCGTGCGCGTCACTCCGGGAATGTTTCCTCCCACCATAAGGACAACCCCAAACTCCCCGAGAGTGTGAGCGAAGCTGAGGGCAAATCCCGTGACCAGCCCGGCTTTTGAAAGGGGAAGCACAATGCGGCGAAAGGTCTGCGCCGGCGAATGGCCAAGCGATGCCGAGGCGCGAAGAAGATTGGAGTCGACCGCGCCGAACGAGGCCGCGAACGGCTGCACAGCGAAAGGCAGACTGTATAAAAGAGACCCGATCACCAGCCCTTCGAAAGTGAACGCCAGGGTGTGACCGGTGAGCGACTCCCACCAGCGGCCGAGCGGACTCCGCGAACCGAGCGCGACGAGGACATAAAAACCAAGCACGGTCGGCGGCAGGACAATGGGAAGCGCGACTGCGGCTTCGATCAGAAATTTCCAGCGCCAGCGCGAATAAGTCAGCCAATAGGCGATGGGAATGCCGATCGCGATCAGCAGCGCTGAGACGATCGCCGCGAGACGTACCGTCAACCAGAACGCCTCCCAATTCATTTCACTCTTTCTCCGCTGGATTGCGCCTCCGCAGGCATGCTGAAACCGTAGGACGCCAGCAGGGTAGTGGCCTCGGGACTGCGCAAGAACTCCAGAAAGTTGCGGGCCCCGTCCTGCTGCTTTGATTTCGAGATCACGACCGCCGCCTGATTCAGCGTGGGATAGGCGTCGAGCGGAACCGTCCAATAACGGCCCTTGCCTTTCATGCCAGGTGAAAGCGCGTGGGAGAGCGCGATCAGTCCCGCCTGAGCATTGCCCGATGCGACGAACTGCGCCGCCTGCGACACGTTTTCTCCCAGAACCAGCCGGCTGGAAACCTGATCGTAAATTCCGAAATGGCGCAGCGCCGCCGCGGCCGCGCGCCCGTAGGGCGCGGTTGCAGGATTCGCAATCGAAATCTTCTTGACCGCCGGGTCAAGCAAAGCTTTCATGCCGATCTTCGATAGATCCAGCGTCGAGTCATTCGGCACCCACAGCACCAGGCGTCCGACAGCATAACGGTAAAGAGTGCCTTTCAAGGCCAGTCCCTCGGCAATCAATTGCTGAGGATATTCTTTGTCGGCGGAAAAAAAAACATCGAAGGGAGCGCCGTTGCGTATTTGATTGGTCAGGTTGCCGGACGCACCGAAAGAGAGCTTCACGGCTTGCCCGGTTTGTTTCGAGTAAATGTCTGCCAGTTGCGGCAGAGCAGCGCTCATATCCGCGGCCGCGGCCACCACGATCTTCTGTCCTGTTGCGAATGCTCCCGCGAACAGGACAAGTAGCGCCAGCAATTTTCTCATGGTAAATTTCATCTCACTCGAAGGCGGCAATCGGGTGAGACCCTTCGCCTGCTTTGACGAAGACTTCATCCTCGTCGGCAAAGCTGTTCGCACAGTATAGCGTTGAATGCCGCAATTGGGATTCGAACACTCGGCAAACCAGCGCCTTCCCTTGCGTTCCAGGC
>JBAVAA010000435.1:0-6493 GCA_049585515.1 Terriglobales bacterium
GCCCTATGCCCAATTTTTGTCCGCGATTGAGCAGCCAGTTTGCTCATATTCATAATGATCTCAAGAAAGATCCGGCGGATTACCCTAAAACCCATCTCCTGACCATCAGTTTCGACCCGAAATACGACACTCCCGCCGTTCTGCGCAAGTACGGGTTGGCCTATTTGGATGGCGACGCTAGCGGTTTTTCGCACTGGGACTTCGCTTCCACGAATCCAACCGACCTGCGCCAGCTGGCCAAGGCATTCGGCCTGGAATATGAGGAAGAAGATAATCAGATTTCGCATACCATGAGCATTGCCTTGATTGCGCCCGATGGGAAGGTGGCGAAGTTCTGGTCCAACGATTGGACCGAGACCGAGTTGATGGCAAGCCTGCAGCACGCCGCCCAGGCAGCCAGGCAGAACAGGGGGGAATGATGGTTCGTGGACTATTGCTGGCGGCCGGTTTTTCGGCTGCTCTTATTTTGACGGCCTGCGGGAAAAAGCAGGAGGCGAGTGCCGCCTCGCGCGGACAAGCAACCGCGCAATCGAGCACCCCAAAGAGCCAGGCCGAACTTCAAGGGGAGTGGCTCTACGAGAATAACTGCTCCGACTGTCACGAAAATCCGCAGCCCGACTTACATAAGCAGCCGCCGAACCTGCACGGACTGTTTCGA
Source organism: Terriglobales bacterium (assembly GCA_049585515.1). Taxonomy (GTDB): domain Bacteria; phylum Acidobacteriota; class Terriglobia; order Terriglobales; family Acidobacteriaceae; genus Acidiflorens. The sequence goes on from JBAVAA010000435.1 coordinate 659, forward strand.
GGAGGAACGCTCCCCAGCGGCGCCCCGGCAACCGCCGCGCAAATCCGTACGGTTATCGTGGAGGGCCGAGGCACCATGCCCGCTTTCGATCAGCGTCTACGGGAGGAAGATCTCGACAATCTCATCAAGTACCTTCGCAGGCTGAATTGAGGCACGGAGGTAGTGGGTTAGTTTGACGGTGTTCCCATGCACTCCGTATAATGCAGAGCGTCCACACCCTGATTACCACGCTGGCGGTTTGTGCGTGAAGAAAGCCGGGCTTGGCAAGCGCCGAGCGCGCTGGCTGCGCCGGTTTCAGGTCAATGTTTCAGGTCATATTCTGGACTACGACTGATAGGCTCGGGTTGCGATCAGTTTTTCGTTGAGCCCAGCGAGCTGGATCTTCCAGCATTTCCGACAATTCGAAGGAGTTCAAAGGATCCAATGATTGGCATGTTCAAATTAAATAGTAGCAAGTCCGTGTGCGTTACTGTGGCCGTCGTGCTCGGCCTCTCTCTCTTCGCTCTGGCGCAAGCCGCCGACCGCGCAGCCGGGGCTCCTGCCGGTGCCGCCGCAATGCCCAATGCTCCTTCCGCTGCGGTCGCGGCGCCGGCCAAGCCGATGGGCACCAAAGTCGGTACCATCAACATCGAACAGGCGATTTTTGCTTCTAACGAAGGGCGGCGTGATTTCGAGGCGCTCAGCAAGAAGTTTGAACCGAAGCAGAACGAACTGAAGGGCTGCGCCGACGAAATCGACAGCCTCACCAAGCAGCTCAATGCGCAGCAGGATAAGTTGAACGATGAATCGCGCGAGAAGCTGGTGAAGCAGATCGAGGCCAAGAAGAAGAGCTGCGATCGTGCCACGCAAGACGCCCAGGAAGACTTCCAGGGGCAGCAGGGCGAAATCGGAAACAAAATCCTGACCAAAATGGCGCCGCTCATCGTGAAGTATGCCGGCGACAACGGCTATGGCATGATCCTGGATACGTCGCAGCAGTGGCCGCGCGGCCCGGTGATCTGGTACGGACCGGCGGTGGACATCACGCAGCCGATCGTCGAAGCGTATAACGTTCAATCTGGGGTGCCGGCGCCACCCGCAGGCAGCACGGCTCCAAGACCAAGATCGGCAAATCCCAGCGCCAAGCCAGCTGCACCGGCTACGAAGCCTCCGGCAACTACTCCGCCGAAGCAGTAGCGGGGAGCGTTCGGTTCCGAGTTTCTTATTAAGGCCGCGTTTCGACGCGGTCTTTTTTTGTGTCGTTGTATGTGGAGGGCCCGTCACTCCATTGTCTGTCCCAGGATCAAATCAAGAGCCGCAGGTGTCTGTAGGCATAACGGGCCCGTTCCGGAGGACACTATGTTCAGCACACTCGAAAGCACCTGGGACAAGCCTGCCCGTCGTGGGTGGACCGCGCTCGCGTCGTTCACGTTGCAGGCCTTTGGACTGAGCCTGCTCCTTGCGATTCCATTGCTCACGATTCAGGGACCGCCGAAACTGCGGTGGGTCGACGAGTCACCGATGCTCACACCACCGCCTGCGCCCGCGCCAGCAGCGAGCAGGCAGCGGGTGATTCGTTCGTTAAACATCAGCGACGAACCCCTGCTCCAATCTCCGACCATTCAGCCCACAATCTCGGACCTCAACGAACCGCAGGTAGGATCGGCGCCTGATCTGGACAGCGTCGTGGACGGAGGAACGGGTAACAGCCGGCGCGGAGTCCTGGACTCGGTCGGCCCGTCGGTCGCTGTCGCTCCGCCGCCGACTCCTGCGCCCGCGCATCCGCTCAAGAGTTCACACTGGGCGGAGGCCAATCTCATCTACCGCGTGCAGCCGGTCTATCCGCGACTCGCCCGCGAGGCACGGGTTCAGGGGGCGGTCGAGTTGCGGGCGATTATCAGCAGGGCGGGGACGATCGAAAATCTGGTTGTGGTCCGCGGACATCCGATGCTGGCCACGGCGGCGATAGAAGCGGTGCGGCAGTGGCGCTACCGTCCCTACCTGCTGAACAGCGAGCCCATCGAAGTGGAGACGGAAATCACGGTGAACTTTGTGTTGTCGGGAAATTAACCTCGCAATAGACATCGGATATCTACAGCCGATAGTTACTATCGGCAGTTAACGGCGCGCTGAGTGCCATCGCTATAATCGACTTACGTGAATGCTCCGCGCCCCGACTTGTCGAGATTGCCCGACCGCCGCTCGCTGATCCTCGATGGCCGGACTTGGGCCGAAGTTTCTCTGGCTGCGCTGGGAGAAAATTTTCATGCGGTGCAGAAGCACGTGGGCCCGGATGTCACCATTTGTGCGGTGGTCAAGGCTGATGGTTACGGCCATGGAGCGGTGGAGTGCGCGCGGGCGCTCGAATCCGAGGGCGCCGAGTGGCTAGGGGTGACCGATGCCGCGGAGGGTCTGGCGCTGCGCGGCGCCGGCGTCACGGCCCGCATCCTGCTGATGACCGGAATCTGGAAGGGCGAGGAGGATGGAATCGTCGCCCAGAATCTTACTCCCACAGTCTGGGAACCGTGGCACATCGAGGCGCTCGAGCGAGCTGCCGGAAAACAGGCTGGCGCAAAACCACCGGGCGATCTCCCGTCGCATCGATGGCAGGTGCATCTGAAAATCGACACGGGCATGCACCGGCTAGGTGCGCCTTTGGATGCGCTGCCGCGTCTGTGCGAAATGTTGTCGGCGTGCAAGCACCTGAGTCTCGAGGGAGTAAGCACGCATTTCGCGTCGGCGGAGGTACTCGATGCCGAAGACGCGGTGCGCCAGCTGAGATGTTTCGAGGAGGGGTTAGGGATTTTGCAGAGCTACGGTCTCCATCCGCTTCTGGTGCACATGGGAAATTCCGCCGCCATGAGCGCTCGGCCCGACTCGTGGAAGACGATGGTGCGTCCGGGGATTGCGCTCTACGGATATTCGCTGGCCTTTACGCTTGGCGGCGGCCCCGTCGAGGTGACGGAATTGCCGCTGCTTCGTCCAGTGCTTTCCTGGAAGACGCGGGTGCTGACGGTGAAGGAAGTCGCCGCCGGGCAAGCGGTCGGCTACATGGGCACCTACGTGACCACAGCGCGGAGCCGCATCGCGGTACTGCCCGTAGGTTACGCCGACGGTTATCCGCGGCTGCTTTCGAATCGCGCTCGGGTGATCGTGGGCGGCGAATATGCGCCGGTGGTGGGACGCGTCTCGATGGACCTGACGATTGTAGACGTCAGCCACATTCGCGGGGTCGCGGTGGGAGATGAAGTTATCTTGATTGGCGCGGGCAACGGTAAGAGCGTGGACGCCGTCGAACTGGCGCGCTTGTGCGAGAGCGTGCCCTACGAAATATTGTGCGGATTGTCGCAGAGAGTGCCGCGAGTGTACCTCTGAGCCGTCGGCATTCAGCATTAGGCATTCAGGTCTCACCATCAGGGTATTGCTTTAGCGATACCACAACCTTCCGAATCGGACTCCCCTTTAGGGTGTGCGTCAGAGCTCGGTCGTCCCTCCGGGACTTGAATCATTCTTCCCACTTTTCCCAGCGCCGAGGCGCTGGGCTATTATATTTCGCCCCTCTGGGGCTGGATTCTTAGGCATCCGTTCCACCGGATCGCCTGAAAACTAGTTCTCACGCAGACTCTTTAGGGGCTCGGCGTTCCGAGGACGAGTGAATGCTGAGGGCTGACTGCTCAAGGCTGAAATCCCACCGTTAGACTGACCTGAGTCGCCAATCTGCGTTCCGCTACTGTATTCATAGATGATAGATATGCCCTCGCACTATGCACAATGGATGTACGATTGGGAAACCCGGCTCACATCGGTGGACAACAATCGCGTCGTGCGTCCGCTGAATTGGGGACTGGATTGGACTCACGCTTGGCCCGGGCGCAACGGCGGGCCTCCTGTCGAGGGAACGGAGCAGGGATCATCCGATCTGCTGAAGTACTTCTCGCGCTTCAACGACCAGATCATCGGCGAGAGCGATAATTTCTATTCGTACCAGAAGCCCACGGATTTCCGCCTGGAGCGACGAGAAGTTAAAGTCTTCAGCACCCGCGAGGTACCCGACCCGCACCTGGAAGAAAAGGTTCGTGGAACCCATGCCGAGTTCCTACACTTTAGCTCGCCGGTTGAAACACCCTATCCCGAAAATAATCTGGTGAATGCGCGCTGGTTTCCGGCACGCGGACGCCGCGCGATCGTTCTACTGCCGCACTGGAATTCCGATGCGATCTCCTACACCAGCCTCTGTCGCGTGCTCAACTGGATGGGGATTGCGGTGCTACGGCTATCCATGCCGTATCACGATATCCGCCGTCCGGCCGAGATCGACCGCGCCGATTATGCGGTTTCCGCCAACATTGGACGAACGCTCGATGCGGTGCGCCAGGGCGTGATCGATACCCGCTGTTGTCTCGATTGGCTGGAATCGCGGGGTTACAACCGGCTTGGCATTGTCGGGACGAGCCTGGGATCATGCTACGCGTTTATTGCCACCGCGCACGATCCGCGGATTCAGGTCGCTGCCTTCAATCACGCCTCGACTTACTTTGCGGACGTGGTGTGGCACGGGCAGTCCACGCGCCACATCCGCGAGGGACTGGAAACGAGTATCGATCTGGAGAATCTGCGGCAGGTGTGGCGGGCCGTCAGTCCAATGGTGTACTTCGACAAATTTTCCCGCTGGCCGCGACGGTCACTGATTATCTATGCGAAGTACGACATGACGTTCCTGCCGGAATTTTCAGAGCAGGTGGTCGAGGAATTCAAGAAGCATAATCTGGATCACAAAGTAGTCGTGCTGCCCTGCGGCCATTACACCATGGGGGAGACTCCATACAAATACATCGATGGCTGGCAGTTGGTTAGTTTTCTGCGGACGGCGTTCGATTAGAACGCCGGTCCGAAGAGAGTGCAGGCTGACTACTCAACCACGATTACGAGCTCACTCGATCGCATTACCTGATCACATGACTTCGATCACATCACAAGAGTGAGCGCAATTTGCACACCCGGGTGCGCCAGATCGAAGAGGAAATACTCGCCGTCTATGTAATCGACATAGCAATCGTCGGTGTAGGCCCAATCAGCAGGCCACGGATCGACGAGGATGAACGAGTAGCCGCCATACTGAAAGCCGGGGCGGCCCTGTACCGTTGTTCGATGCATGACAAACTTATGCTCGTGCCCGAAATTGGCGCGGAATTTGTCATCGGGGATGCGGGCTCCGCGCTGGTTACCCCCGCGTTGCTCCTGGCCGGATTGGGCGGCGACGGGACTTCCCTGCTTTGACTTGGCATCGTCTTGCTTCGTGCCCTTATCATCCTGCTTCATCGCTTTATCGTCGCGCTTGTTGTCGTCCGGTGTCGCGGGTTTTGCTTCGTCTTGGCGCGCCGGCTTTTCGTCCTGCTGCGCTGGCTTCGCCGCCTCGGGACGAGGCTCGTCTGGCTTTGGCGCATCCTGGGCGTAAACCCAAGCGGCAGTTACCAGAAGCGTGCATAGAGCAAACATCCTGACCACTTGTACAATTCTCATAGGTTTCTCCTCTCAAAGGCGTGCAAGCATTGGCTTGCCGCTCAACCGCTCAGCTGGGACCTTGCTCTGCCGCTCTTCACTCTTCCCCAGATGGGCGCGAAACGAACACAGTACCAAGCAGAGATGATAGGCGGCATGAGAGCTTGGGACGAATCCGTTCGACACTGTATTTCCCCGCCCTAGATCGCGTAAGAAACGTGATCGCGTACGGCATGGGTCTCCTGGTCAGGTTTCTTAGAAGACCGGTCTGGCTGAAACCCAGATCACTGCTTCGCCGTGACCTGATCGGCAATTTTGTCGAACTCAGTCTTGGACAAAATACGGCGTGTCACTACC
>JBAVAA010000436.1:0-6989 GCA_049585515.1 Terriglobales bacterium
TGGACGGATTCAAGCAGATCAACGACCGCTTTGGGCACCTGGAAGGCAATCGGGTGTTGCAGTTGTTCGCTCACTCGCTGAAGGAAACCAGCCGTGAGTACGATTATGTCGCGCGCATGGGCGGCGACGAATTCGTGGTCATTGCGCCCGGGCTCACACCCGAAGCCGCTGCGCGCAAGGCGGAGCAGATGCGGGAACTGGCGCAACAGGCTGGAAAGGACATCTGCAACGAGGACATCCTGTCGCTCAGCGTGGGCAAGGCCGTGTATCCGCAAGACGGGATCGATGCCGAAAAGATTCTTTCGGAAGCCGACAAGCGCATGTATCTGCAGAAACAGAGTCAGGCGACTCACCGCAACCGCCGACTGTACCCGCGGGTGCGCGGCCGGCTGACTACGGAAATCTCCGGAGAGGGTCAGCCACGGCCAACCCTGGGCATTCTCACCAATCTCAGCCTGGGAGGGTGCTATGTGGAAACCCGCGCGCTTCTGATGCCAGGATCGAAGATAAAGCTCGCGTTCTCACACGAGCACGCGCGAGTTGTAGTTGATAGCGAGGTCGTGCGCATGGACATGGGCATCGGGGCAGCAATAAAGTTCACAGACGCGACCCACGACGTACGGTCCACCTTGCAGCGGATTCTGGAACAATTGGCCGCGCTCGAGGCGGTGGTTGACCGTAAGCGGAATGCGGTTAGCGGAACGATCTAACGAAATTCTGAACCCGTTGATTCCCGCCCTCAGTAGCGCTGGGCTAATTTGTTATTCGGAGCAGTTATGAATCCAATGAACTAGCATTGTTGTGCCGAGCAAAATACCTATACCCGAGCAAAGCACAGCCAAACAATGCGACGGAAGCGAACATCGCCCCATCAATTAGACGCCCCAGCTTCACACGACCTACCAACTCCCTAAACCACTGAAACATCATGACGAGACAAATAAGTAAAGTTGATTGTCGTACCCACCCCGTGCCAAACGTTCCCACAATGAAACCAACGAGCGCCAGCCCTTCTCCGATAATCATCATTTCCCAAAGGTCCAAACCATGAAGGGGAAGCTTATGAGCTATCCACAAGTAAATGTAGAACCATGCGAAGACAACTGCAGAAACGCTTCCGGCAATCAATCCGATTGACCCTAGTCGGCCACGTGTCGAAGAGTTCGGCAACGTCCGATGATGTGCCCACTTGAATAAAGACCAGACTACAAAGACGAAGTAAGCAATCAGAACGAGCGTTCTCAGCCCTTCGACTAACATTAACGCGCTCCAGTTCTCGGGACGCTCACCATCACGCGGAAACGGCAATGGACTGAATCTGTATCAGGTGGGCGGTGGAACCTGATGTGCTGCGTGGCTTCGACAGCCCCAGTCGCAGCATATTTGCTGTCGGCACGCCGGTCCGGTAGAATGACTTCTCGCAATCCGCGGTCGATGGTCCGCGCATGCTTCCTTCCGTATAAGCCAAGCCGGGACAGCGCGTGCAACTGCTGACGTGCGTGCACGAGGAACAGACGGTCAGATCCTTGGCCTGGATGGAACGAACCTCTTTCATCTGTGGTGAAAAATTCCAGATATCCAGAAACTTCTGCTGTCGAATATTGCCCGTGGGAAGAGGAAACTGCACACAGGGAAAGACATCGCCGTAGGGCGAAATATAGCAGAAGGAATGTCCCGCGCTGCACGAATAACCTTCAAGATCCTCCGCCGAAGGCGGTTTCGGAGGAGCACAGAACTCTTCCTGATTGCCTACCAGTGACGGGTTGTGAAAAATCTCCGGAAGTTCTTCTCCCGGGACACGGAGCGAGAGCACCGACGTGTCGCCATCCATCATAGGGGTGATCGTCGGATCCAGCGAGTAATGAACGCCGAGTTGAGCCGCAAGCGCCTGAACGCCGAGATTATCGGCAGAATTCACAGTCATCAGCACATTGGCGATGGTCACCCGCAGGCCTTGATCGTGCAGGAAGCGAATGGCATTGATGGTGCGCTCGAATGAATGCGGCAGCTTGGTGATAGCGTCGTGCACTTCGGGACGGTGCGAATAAACGCTGATCTGAATTGTATCCACGCCAAGTTCGCGGATTCTCCGCGCTTCCTCTTCGTGGATCATGACCGCGTTGGTCTTGATCTTCACGTTGAACATCAGACGCCGGGCGTATTCGAGAAGCTCAAAGAAGTCGCGCCGCAGAAAGACTTCGCCGCCGCTGAAAGTGAGAAAGAAAACACCGGCTTCGGCCATCTGATCGAGCACGTCCTTGATTTCGGCGGTAGTCATCTCGCCTTTGTCGTCGTGATCGAGATAACAATGCACGCAGCGTTCGTTGCAGCGATACGTGACATCCAGATGCACGGCGAGAGGCACACGCAAGGTGAATGCTTTCTGGCCGACCTCGGTCATCAGGCTCATCGGGGCGTCTCCGCCAGAGGTTCATTCGAAACGAGAAGAATTCCGTGGCCGGAGAGTTCGGTCACGAATTGCTCGGCATCGGCCTGCGCCTGTTCAGGATCGACGTCAAACTGTTCGCAGATGCGCTCGCGGACAATTTGCCGCAAGGGGGTTTGGCCGTCGGCGGCTTGGAAGATCGCGGTAGCGACTTCATTCAGTGTGAAGAAAGTCGAATCCGCCGAGTTCATCACCATCATCTCGCCCGCCAGGGCACGCGCGGCAATAGCAGAGCTGCGCGCAATGTAAATACAGTCTTCAGACATGCTGCTGCACCTCATGGAGGTCGCGTGAAAAGTTTCGGATTCCTTCCCACACCCTGACATCAGGATAAAACGTCAGGCGGCGAATGGGAACCCTGGCGACAAAATCGCAAGCCGTGGCGAAGAGCTTTTCGACCAGACCCTTATCTTGGGCGAAGAACAGGATGTTTCGCATCAGCCTCCTGAGAGCCTCCGCCGACGGCAACTCATCAATGCGGTTCTCCAGACCCTTCTCCAGAAAAAACAAAGCAGCCACCGGGGCGTTGCAGTTTTCGCCGGACCGAGCCAGTTCTCCGGCGAAGGGAGTGCCGAAAGCCGCGTACCCGGCGGCGGCCGGCCGCAAATAGGAAATTTCATCCGTGAGCAGTGTGATGCCGGCTGGCGCCAGCCGAGTCATGGTAGTTTTGCCCGCGCCCGAGACGCCGGAAAAAAGATAAGCCTGGCCGTCGCAAATCGCGCTGGCGGCGTGCAGCAGCAATCCGCCGCGCTCGGCCAGAACAAGGCTATGCACGATGCGGAGCACTGAATCGAGAGAATACGGATTGGAATTTTGCCGCACGCGGCCTCGCCCTGTGCGCGGGTCCCAGCGCGCCTCGAAGTCGCCGCGCTCCAAGATCCAATCGTCGTCGTTATTTTCTCGCCGGACCCGAACCTCGGCATCGGGGTCCGATCCCGTAGCCGCAAGATCGAACGCCAGCTCAAACTCGGGAGTTGAAGAACTCAGGAATCCGTCGTATCGCCGCCGGAGCAGATCGAGGAAGCCGTCGTCCGAGGTGGACAAAGCAATCGGGATTCTGCCGATCTCGACACAAGCGACTTTAGGCGGGCCAGTCATCAGGAATTCACGCTTCGAAAAATTCTCGCGTCATGACCTTCGGCGGCTTTGCAGTTTCAAAGCGAGCCGGCGGGCCACACCGCAATAGTAGAGCAGCACTCCCAAGGCGCGGGCGAGGGTGGCGGAAGATAAGCCTTGCCCTGCGTCGGGCGGGCGCACCAGTCGGCCTAGCAGCGCTTCGGGAGGGTATTGAGGATCGCAAGCCGGCATGGAATCGCCGCGAAGCCGGAAGCCGTTGGGCGTACAAGGAGAGATCAAGCGATGCAAAAAGAAGCGGCCATCGCGCGCCGCCAGGACGATCTCAGGTGACCGAACGTCTTCCATCGAGCAGGTTGCGATCTCGACCATGTCGCCCGGCCACAGAGTGGGCAGCATGCTCTCGCCGCGAACGCGCAGACGCAAGCGGCCGGACTGACGCAAAGCTTCTGCGGCTAGAGCAGAGCGTTCTACACTCCAACTCGAGCATGCCGCACTCGTGACATCTCTTGGCATCAGGAAGCGCTTCTATTGTGCAAACAAGTTTGCATGGTGGCGGAGGTCTTGCCGCAAGACAGCGCCTGTGTCTCGAAAACCTTTTCGTAGCGGAATGACGGCTTCTGCTAGGCTTTCTTTTCCTTTCTCGCGGTCTCCGGTTGCTGGTTCTCGCGAGATGCCCGATCTTCGATCATAGTCGGTCAAGCCAGGTTGCTAAACGACAAACTGGCTTATCCCCCAGTGTGGTTAGAGTAAGGGAAGTGTACTACACCACTTTCCCCCCTGCCAATATCTGTGACTCGAAATGCAAGAGTGAATCAAAGTCCTCAATAAAATGAAAGTGTTCCATCCTGCCGCGCGCGCCGCAAACTGAGCGACAGACCGGCCAGTGCGAGCGGCAGCAAGACCAAACCAAACCCGGCCAGCGCTGAGAGCGTGGGCGCCATCGCCGTCAGGGACTGCCCTTCGAGTAGCGCCCGCCGCATTCCATCGATGGCGTAGGTTAGAGGGATCGCGCGAGCGAGAAGCTCGAGCGGGCGCGGCAGGGTCTGAATCGGAAACATAGTTCCGCTCAGAAACCACAGGCCAGACCCGAGTAGCCACAGCAGAGCCGAACCCTTCTGGAATGCAACCTGGAGCGTGGCCGCGATAATCCCCAGGGCGAGGGCGATCACCAACGAAAGAATCAACACGGCGACGCACGATAAGAAACTGGGGTGGATCGATGCCCGGAAGATCGCGACTCCTGCGATCAGGTACACCAACAGATTGACTAGATTTCTGGCGAAGGCGGAAATGGAACTGAGAATCACCAGCTCCGCCGGGGCGGTGGAGGTGGTCATGAGCACTTCGAGCGTTCCCGTCTGCTGCGCCTCCTGCACCGCGCTCAAAAAAGCCTGCGCGCTCATGACGAAGAAGGTGTAAACGCCGGTACCCACCATAAGAAATGGGAAGTACTCGACGCCGCCGGGTCGAAATCCGGGACCAATGGCGCGAGACAGAAAATAAAAGGCCGCCAGTTCTGTAAACACTCCAACCATGGTGACCACGAAAGCGCTGCGGTGGCGAATGGCGGTTAGCGTATCGCGCCGCAGGATGGCGTGGAGCTTGTCCAGGGTCGAGGTCATTGCAAATTACCAATTACAAATTTCTCTTCAGTCTCGCCGGTCATGTGGAAATAAAACGATCGCAACGATGCTGCGCTCTCGTCCTCATCCACCGAGCGGTCCGCAACGAGTTCGCCGCGATGCAGCAGCAGCAGACGATCGGCCACGGCGACGGCCTCCGCAAAGTTGTGCGTGGCGAGCAGAACTGTGGTCTGTTGCTGGGCGAGGGAACGGATCGTGGTCCAGAAGTGCTCGGTGTTGGCGGCGTCGAGGCTGCGCGTCGGCTCGTCGAGCAATAACACCCTGGGCCGCTTGACCAGGGCGCGCGCGATCCCGAGCCGCTGATACATGCCGCTCGAGAACTTCATGACCAGCGTGTCGGCTTGCTCTTCGAGCCCGGCATCGCGGAGAACTTCGGCGATCCTCGGCACTCGCTCGGTCCGCGAAACTTCGTCAAGGGCGGCAAAAAACTCCAGGTTCTCACGGGCCGAAAGACGCGGGAAAAACGATCGCTCGGTGGCCACCGCGATGCCAACCTGCCGCCGGACTGCACCGGCATCGCGCCGCGCATCGAAGCCGCCCACGCGCACCGACCCCGCATCGGGCAGTAATATGGTCGAGATCAGTTTAAGGGCCGTGGTTTTTCCGCTGCCATTTGGACCAAGCAGCACCAGAACCTCTCCGCTGGCGGCGGAAAACGAGACGTCGTTGAGAGCAACGGTTTCGCCGCCTCGCTCCCGCCCCAGCCAATTGAACAGCGCTGGACGATGGCGAAAAATCTTGCGAACGGATTCAAAGACGATTTGGTCCATGGACGAAGCCGCCGCGGCCAGGCTGCCACTCCAGAAGATACTATGGCACCGGGACCCGATTCCATGTCGAGCGCTGTTCCACAGAAGACTGTTCCACAGAGCGAGGGTGAATTTGATCTCCTGTGTGCGCTGGCCAGCGCGGATCTGACGCAGGAGCGCATCCAGCGCATCGCGACTTGGGATCTCTCCTCGGTCGACTGGAGCGAATTCCTTCGGCTGGCCGAGCACCACGGTGTTCTCCCGCTCGCAGCGCGCCATCTGATCGATCACGCTCGCGGCCTTCCGCTGGAAATCCAGCGCACACTGCAGTCTACCTACGAAGCGAACCTGCGGCGCAGCTTGTGGTTTACTGCCCAGCTAGCCCGCATTATGGAGCACTTTCAGCGCGAACAGTTGCCGGCGATCGCGTACAAAGGCCCGGTGCTGGCCCAATCGCTTTACCGCGATCTAGGACTGCGCAGTTTTTCAGACCTCGACTTCCTGATTTCTCCTGCGGACTTTGCCCGAGCGAAGCAGGCCCTTTCCGAAATCGGATATCGTCCGGCAGCAAACTTTACTCCCGCTGTCGAACGATTGTGGCTGCGGACAGGCTACGAGCGTTCGTTCGATGGCGCGGCCGGAGAGAATCTAGTTGAACTGCAGTGGGCGTTGCTGCCCTATTTTTATGGCGTCGATTTTCACGGGAACGATCTGCGAATTGATGATCTGATGGCGCGCTCGGGCCGCACCGTCGTTGGCAGGTGCGAAATACCGTGTTTGTCTCCCGAGGACTCGCTCCTGGCGCTTTGTTTGCACGCGGCCAAGCATCTTTGGATGCGTCTGCTCTGGCTTACCGACATTGCCGAGACGTTCCGCACACAAACCATCGATTACTCGTTGGTATTCTCTCGAGCCCGGGCGTTGGGAGTGGCTCGCATGCTAGGCATCAGTTTCTGGCTCGTGAGGAACGTGCTTCACTCGGAACTTCCCCAACCTGCGGACGATCTGATTTTGACCGATCCAGGGGTGTCCAAGCTCGGCCTTGAATTCGCCCAACGTCTCGCTCGCGGTGCA
>JBAVAA010000437.1:0-2774 GCA_049585515.1 Terriglobales bacterium
CGCGGATCCCGCAAGCTGTACTTCTTATATCTCTCCTGAATCGACTTGATCTGCGGCGCCACGCGTTGCATCTTCAGCATCGACTTCATTTGCGACAGCCGCAGCGGCAGCAGAGCCAGGTTGATGACCAGGGTTTGCAGCAGGATGGCCCAGCCCCAGTTGTGAATGATGTGGCCGTACATCCATTTCAACCACAGAAATAATGGACGCGCGATGATTCCCAGCCAGCCAAAGTCGATGAGAGCGCGGAGGTCCGGCTCGGCGCCAGTAATCCCAGGCACTTGAACCGCTTCGAGGTCCGACAGCGCCTTCGGCCCGACATAGAGCCGGACATCGGTTGGACCCCTCAGGCTGCCGACAGCGGCTCCGAACACATCAATCTTGTCCTGCTGCTTGTTGGTTGGATCGGAGGCATTATGGGGAATCTCGAGCTGGTTGCGCAGCGTTACCAACTCCGCGTTCTGCGGATCCTGCGGCAGAAAGGCGGCGGCGAAGTATTGGTCAGAGACAGCCGCCCATTGGAAAGGTCCGGGGACAGTTGCGCCGCCTACAATCTTGATGGAGGGAAACAATGACCAGCCAGTCGAGAGACGTTCGACTTTTCCATCGTATTGGTAGGCGATCTGGCTGGCGGCGTACGATGAGCCGCTGACCTGATCTCCGAAGCCGGAGGGCCACATTGCAAACGCTGCGACCTGCGCGCCCTTCACGAAGACTTCCGTCCTCACTCCGATTACATAGGTGCTGCGATCGAACGTGAAGCGCTTCTGGACGAAGATGTCGCCGTCGTCATAGGCAAACTTAATCTCACTCGGAGCATTGGGCGCCGCATCCTTGCCCGCAGTTTGCGGAAGGGTAGGTGTCGCGTACAGGACCGAGTTCAGCTTGTTCCGGAGCGTCTCGTCATACGTCCAAAGCGATAGCGGGTAACCATACTTCTCCGCCGCAGCGGAATTCACCAACTCCAGCGGATGGCCTTTGTCATCGGTGTACTTCTTCAGCACCCATGACTTGACGCGCCCACCACGATTGGTGAACACGATGTGGTAAACGTCGTTTTCAATCACAATCTCCGACTCGCTTGCCGCCTGCAGCGGAGTCGATACTGCTGTTTTCGCCGGGGTGCGAGTCGCTGCCGGAGTTTGCGTGGGGGCCGATGCCTGAGGAGGAACTTGCGCCTGATTCTGCGCCGCCGCCGGCGGACTCGCAGGTTTCGCCGGTGGCTGCGGCCCGAACTTTTTCAACAGCGGCTGAAAAAGCATGATCACCAGGAAGGTCAGCGCAAACACGATTAACAGCCTGCGCTCCATTCCGGGTTCTTGCTGAGGATTCTTAAATTCCGCCAAATCAGTAACTCATCTCTTCGTCGGTGTCAGTGTCAGTGCAACCGCAATTCGACTCGCGGGGTGCCCCATCGTTCGATAGTGGCTCAATTTGAAAGATACATTCCCCCGGCGGCTAAAGCCGTCCTTGAGTTTGCGGTATTTGCGGCTCGGCTGGAAGCCGAGCCCTTTCAAAACAAATTCAAAACTGACCAGCTACTTATCCTTCTGCTGAGTCTGCGGAAGGGTGGGACTCACGAAACGATCTTTGCCTTTGCCACGCACCACCGGATCCAACCCACCTGAAGCGAAGGGATGGCAACGCAGCACTCGCCATAGCGCCATCGATCCTCCGCAGCCCACGCCGTAGCGATCGACTGCTTCCATCGCGTATTCCGAGCAAGTAGGCACATAGCGGCAGGAAGGCGGAAACGCCGGCGAGATCCAGCGCTTATAGCCGCGCAGTATCCAAAGCGCGAAAGGCTTCATTTCTCCACCATTTTCTTTGCGATCAACTCGAGCGCCCGGCCAACTTCTTCGAGGATCGCCGAAAATTCCACCATAAGCACCGATTTCTTTGGATTGATCACGATGTCGACCGCGCCCACGCCCGCGAGTGCCGACCGTCGCAGGCGAACCGCTTCACGCAGGCGACGCCTGATCCGGTTGCGCTCGACCGCGCCACCCAGGAGGCGACCGACGGTGAATCCGACGCGTGCGGCTGTGTTCGGTGAAGCGGGCTTCTTTCGAACCAGCTTGGTTAGATCCGGTCCGGTCAGAACCGGCTCAGGCAGAAGCGGCGGCTGAAAGTTTTCCTCGCGCCGCAGATAAAACACGGTCATGTGCAAGGAAAAGTGCCGCCGACCCTGTTTGTAGACGCGCTCGAAGTCGGAATGTTTCAACAGTCGAGCCGCGCGCGGAAAGCCTTGGCCCGCTTTGGCCGCAGGCTGCTCTGCACTCCGTTTCGGAGCGTCGGCGGTCATCAGCGCGCAATCCAGCTCGCAATCCAGTTCACGATCCTGCACAATAATTTGTAATACCGACAATTAGTAATACCGACGGCTTTTACTGCCCTTTGTGGGGAAAATTACTCGCGGAAACCCGGTTTCACGGATACGCGCTTGCGCCCTTTGGCCCGCCGGCGCGACAGCACTGCGGCCCCGCTTTTGGTCTTCATGCGAGTCCGGAACCCGTGCTTCTTCGAGCGCTTGCGCCGGTTGGGTTGAAATGTACGTTTCGGCATTGAAAATCCCTGCTCCTAATTGAATCAGATGGCTTGAGGCAAACTGTAAGTATAAATGACCGGGACTTACTCCGGCAAACGCGCCGCTCTGGTGACGGGGCAAGCGCCGTCTCTACACAAAATCTTCCGGTGAGCTGTGAGATCTCAATTCCAGTGATGCGAGTGCCACCAGATTTTCTGAATGTCAAATTTCACGCCGCGGCACAGAT
>JBAVAA010000438.1:0-7731 GCA_049585515.1 Terriglobales bacterium
AGAGGCACGACAGCGGACATGGCCGCCATCAGCAGCAGCACAGGTTTTCGTCCGACGCGATCGGAAAGCGCGGGCAAAAGGAATCCCAGAAAGAAACTGCCGAAACCGCTTGCTCCCAGCAGGAATCCGGCCGTCGTTGCCGGTTGATGAACGACCTCGGTAATGTAAAGCGGAGCGAACACGTTCAACGCAAACAGCCACGACATAAAACCAATGGCACCGATGCAGCACAACCAGATATTTCTATGGCGTAGAAGTGAGACGTATTCCACCCACGAGGGCGGTTTGTGTGTGTGGTCGAGCTTAGGCTCACGTACAAATTTCCAGATCAGCAGCCCGGTGAGAAGTCCCGGAGCGCCGGCAACAAGAAACGCCGCCCGCCATCCCCAATGGGCGGCCACCTGGGTCGTCAACACGGGAGCCGCGGCGAGACCGACCAGAGCGGCCGCACTGACCACGAGGCCGATGTTTCGTCCGCGCCGGTTTGCAGGTGAAGATTCCTCGATTAGCGCGGTCATGATCGACCAGGTTGGGCCTCCAGCCAAGCCCATCAAAGCCCGCACGAGCAAAAGTTGGTAATAACTGTGCGCGAGACCCGACACGCACGACAGAATCGAAAAGATAAACACGGCAGGAATCAGCATGGCCTTGCGGCCAAATCGATCGGAAAGCGCGCCGATCACGAACGTGGATGCAGCCCAGGTGATGGCCATGGCGGACGCCAGCGTCCCGATCTGCCCATGCCTCAAGTGGAACTCCGGGGCGAAGTAAGGCGCCAGATACATCTGCGACATGCGGCCTAGAAAGACTATGCCCCACGTGAAAAATAAAATTGGAATTAGAGTATTCTCGTAGCGCCGCGAGCCATCCATGCCGTTGCATGATAGCAAACGCGCCAGCGGGAAGCTGTTTCGGCTAGCTTTCTGGCTTCGACAATCCGGCTCGGCACGCAAGGAGGTCTCATGAAATTCATTGCAGCGCCAATCATTTTGATTATGGTTGCGATCACCTGTGTCGGTCATATGGCCGCCCAGGATCTCGCGAAAGAGCGAGTCATTGGGCAACTGGAAGTCGTCGCAACATTCAATGGGCCAATGCCGACGGGCGTTACCGTTGCGAATCATACTGCGGGAAGCAAGGGCCGCATCTTCGTCAATTTTCCCAAATGGGGCGATCCAGTGGATTACACGGTGGCCGAAGTCAAAGATGGCAAAACGCTGCCCTATCCCAACGCCGACATCAACCACTATGCCGACGGCGACAATCCTGCTGAGAAGCTGATCTCAGTCCAGAGCGTGGTAGTCGATCCTACTGGCAACCGGCTTTGGATTCTGGATACAGGAAGCCTTGCCTTCGGGCCAGTGAAGCCGAATGGCGGCAAGCTGATTGCTGTTGACCTCAACACCAACAAGATCGTCAAGAAGATCGTTTTCCCCCCCGATGTCGCCCTGCCGAAAACGTACTTAAATGACGTCCGATTCGACCTGCGTCGCGGGCGAGAAGGTATGGCATTCATCACCGACTCTGGGGCTAACGCAATAATCGTGGTGGATCTGGCTTCGCAGGAGAGCTGGCGCCGGTTGACCGATCACAACTCGACGAAACCGGATCCGCAGTTCGTTCCGGTGGTCGAAGGAGAAATCATGCTGATGCGCCTGCCGGGACAAGTTCCGTCAAGGCTCGAGGTTGGAGCCGATGGCATCGCCATCAGCGCGGACGCCAAAACACTCTACTACTGCCCGCTGATTGGCCGGCATCTCTACAGCGTCAGCGTGGATGCGCTCGCCGACCGCAGCAAGTCGGACACGCAGGTGGCTGCCACGGTGAAAGACCTGGGCGAAAAAGGAGGGGCCGGCGATGGGCTGGAATCCGATGGCGAAGGCCGAGTTTATCTCAGCGATTATGAGCATGACGCCATTCGTCGTCGGAGTGTCGACGGTCGAATCGAAACGCTGGTGCATGACCCGCTCGTGCTCTGGCCCGACACGCTATCCCTGGCGGACGATGGATATCTTTACTTCACCGCGAACCAAATCGAACGCCAGCCCGGTTTCAACAACGGTCGGGACCTGCGGCAGAAACCTTATGTGTTGTTCCGCGTAAAGGTTGATGGCACGCGGATTCGGCCTTGAGTCGCCTTCAGGAGCGAGTGCCCCATCCTTGCGCGTTTTTTGCGCAACAGTGGGCTTCCCCGATCGCCGACGGCAAGGGCTTTTCCAGGAAGCGGTTGCTCAAGATGGATTGCTCCATGAGTGCTCCAGTCCCTTCAGCAACTGCCACACCGCACGATTCAACGGCACTGGAACACCGAGCTTTTCTCCCTGGTCTGCGATTGCGCCATTGATGAAGTCCACTTCGGTGGGACGCTGAGCCAGAATATCGACTAACATGCTGGCATTTCTTTTTGTGGGAGCCCTTGCGCCTTCCGCAACCAGCTCGCGAGGATCGGCGCTCAACACAATTCCCAGAGCGCGGGCGACCGCTTCTCCCTCCTGCAGCACGGCCTCATACAAGGCCGCCGTAGGAGCAAAGCGGGCTGCGGCTCCGTGGTGCAGGCGAGTTAAAGCGCCAACCGCATTCGCTGCGGAGTTGAAAATCAGCTTCGTCCATTGCGCTCCGCGAGCGTCACGCAAGGGAATGAAGTGCAGGCCCGCGCGATTCATGATCGCGGCAAGCTCTTCCACCAACGAATAGGGCGTGGCGGAGGGCTCAAAGGGGCCAATCCATACATCGCCGTAGAATTCGATGCCAGCGTGTCCCGGACCTCGCATATGGACGGCAAGTCCAGTCGCGCCGCGGATCACGTACCGCACTCGCTCAGCAATCATTTCTTCGTTGCCCAGTCCGTTCTGCACGGAACAGACAGCAGCAGAAGGACCGAAAACGTGCGCAGTCTGCTCGATTGCGGCCCGAGTGTGGATGCTCTTGGTTGCGAAGACGCCGAAATCGCACGGCGGAATCTCAGACGGCTCAGAAGTTGCATTCAGTCTGCCGGTAAATTCTGTTGCACCGCTGATTTGCAATCCGCGTTCACGGATGGCGCGCATGTGTTCCTGAAAAACGTCGTAGGCATAGACGTCGATGTCGGGAAGGCGCGCCAAATGCGCGGCGATCACGCTGCCCAGAGCTCCGCAGCCAACGATGCAAATCTTCAAGGCCATAGAAAATGACACCAGGCGAGAGTGCTTACGGCACGTTCACCACGATACGAAGGGATTGACGATAGCATTGCTTAGCTTGTGGTTCAATCGCTTTGAGTCCAATGAGTTCAACATTCGGTGAAGGTTGACGCGGCTCTGCTGCAAAGTGATATAACATCGCACAACCTGATTCGAAACGGGCTGGCGTGAGCACAGTGCGAGAAATGACGCGACAAACGACGCGAGAAACGACCTACGAGATCCTCCGCGACCTGGGGATGAACATTATTTTTGGGAACCCGGGATCGACGGAACTGCCGTTCCTGCGCGACATGCCCTCGGATTTCAAGTATGTCCTCGGTCTGCACGAGCGCGTGGCCGCGGGAATGGCGCTTGGATATTCACTCGGAAGCCGCAAACCCGTATTCGTGAACCTGCATTCGATCGCCAGCACCGGCAACGGTCTTTCCGCGATCCAGGATGCATGGTATATGCACGTGCCGCTCGTGATCACTGCCGGGCAGCAAGACCGTCGCCAGCTTTTGGCCGAGCCTTTTCTGGCCAGTCGCGCAGTGGAGACCGTGAGGCCCTACGTGAAGTGGGCCTACGAGCCGCTGCGAGCCGAAGACGTGCCCGGCGCGATTGCCCGCGGAATTCATCTCGCGATGCAACCGCCGCGCGGACCGGTTTTCATCTCCATCCCCATGGATGACTGGACTCACGATTGCCCGCCTGTGCCAGCGCGAAAAGTAAGTCAGTCCGTTCTCGCCGACCCCGCGGCGCTCGACGAAGTGGTTCGTGCGCTCGATTCCAGCCAAAATCCGGCGCTCATCGCTGGCCCGCAGATCGAAGAAGACGATGGTTGGCACTCTATGCTGGCGCTGGCGGAACACCTCGACGCCAGCGTCTATCAGGATCCGATTCCATCGCGCTGGACCTTTCCGCGCAGCCATCGGTTATTTCGTGGAGGACTGCTGCCGGCTCAGCAGCCTCTCGCCGATCAGTTGGCCGAGCATGATGTAGTGATCGTGCTTGGCGCACGGGTTTTCTTGTACTACGCCCACGTGCCGGGGAATCCAGTGAAACCCGGAACCAGGCTCTTCCAGATCACGAACGATCCGCAGTCGGCGGCAGCGGCGTTAGGTGGTGACAGCCTTGTGGGAAATGTCGCGCAAGCGGCCATCTACATTCGTGATCATGCCAAGGCCAGACAGTACTCAACGGAAGCGCCAACAATTCCGTCGGGTCCAAGCCCGCAGCATCCCATCAGTACTGCGTATCTATTCAGCGTTCTCAATAAGGTTATGCCGCGAAACGTCATCATTGCCGAGGAATGTCCGTCCTCCAAGGGAGACCTGGACCGCTATCTCATTCTGGATGCGCCCGGATCCTACTACTCGGTGCCTAACGGAGTGCTCGGGTTCGGCCTGCCTGCTGCGGTTGGATTGCAGCTCGCGCTTCCAGAGCGGCGCGTCGTCTGCCCTATTGGCGACGGTTCGGTGCAATACTCGGTTCAAGCTCTCTGGAGTGCGGTTCAGAATCGTGCGCCGGTCATAATTATCGTTATCCGAAACTCCGACTACTCGGCGTTGAAAGGGTTTTGCGACTTCACGCAAGTCGGCCGCAACGTTCCGGGTATGGATATCCCCGGGATTGATATGGTGAAGATTGCGCAGGGTTACGGGATGTCCGCGCGCGAAGTGGATCAGCCCGCCGAGTTGGAACCAGCGCTGCAAGAAGCCTTCGCGGCGAATGCGCCATGCTTGATCAGCGTGAACGTCGCCAAGGGGGGACAGAAAACCATGGGGATGGATCAGTCGGTCAACCCGCCGAGGTACCGTTAGCCTGGTCTTACGCTTGAATTCGACCGCTTGCTGAAGTAAGCTGACGCCGCAAACGTAGCCGCAAACATCAAAGAGTCCATGAATCACCCCGTGCCCCGCCGCGATTTTCTCAAGAACGCCACAGGCTTGCTGACCGGCATCGTGATCGCGGGCAGCCCTCTCGCATTGATCGCCAAAGGACGGATTGCTACAGGACGGGCCTGGGCCGTTCCCATGTCGGCGCTCACCACGTCTGAGGCCGCAACACTCATGACCATGGCACGCACAATCGCTCCCCACGACAAACTCGACGATGCCGCGTATGCCCTGGTCGTCAAGGCCGTGGATGAGGCTGCCGTCAAGGACGAGCATGTTGGTAAGACAATCAAAGAAGGAATTGCGAGTC
The DNA here is from genome assembly GCA_049585515.1 of Terriglobales bacterium. Taxonomy (GTDB): domain Bacteria; phylum Acidobacteriota; class Terriglobia; order Terriglobales; family Acidobacteriaceae; genus Acidiflorens. Next base: position 5,370 of record JBAVAA010000438.1, read on the forward strand.
TGGGAGCCGGTTTCGCAGCGCGCCCCGAAAGCGACCGCGTAGCGGTGCTTAAGAAAATCGAATCCTCCGATTTTTTTCAAACCATGCGGTTGAAGACCTTGCAGGTGCTGTATGCAACACCGATGGCATACGCGTATTTCGGTTATGAAGGAGAGGCATTCTCCAAGGGAGGCTACCTGGAGCGCGGCTTCAACGATCTGCACTGGCTGCCGGAAGTCCCGCTCAAAGACAGCGGCCCTTTGCCCGCGTAAGAGGAACCGATGTAAGAAGAACCGAGGCTGAAATCTGCCATGGCAACTTTTCCCCTCAAGGACGACAGCGTGGTGGTGATCATCGGATCAGGAGCCGGCGGCGGCACGCTCGCCCACGAACTGACCCGTCGCGGCATCAAAGTCGTTCTGCTCGAGGCTGGCAGCCGCCAATCGCTCGACAGCTTCTCTCAGGTTCCGGGGGAAGCTTTCAATCAATTGACGTGGCTCGACACCCGCACCCAGAGCGGCGATTGGGGCGTTGCCCGCGATTTCCCAACTTTGCCGGTGTGGCACTGCAAAACGGTTGGAGGCACAACCGTGCACTGGACGGCATCCTGTCCCCGGCTTCAGCCTTGGGAACTGCGGGCGCGCACAACCTACGGCGCGGTCACCGGAGCTTCCTTAATCGACTGGCCAATCAAGGCCGAGGAACTGGACAGGTATTACGCAATCGCCGAGCGCCGCATGGGCGTCACTCGGCGCAACGACATACCGGGTTTGCCCGCCTCGAACAACTTTAAAGTGATGTATGCCGCCGCCAGGAAGCTCGGTTACAAACAGGTTCACACCGGCCATCTGGCCATCAACTCACAATCGTTCGACGGGCGGGGATACTGCATCCAGCAGGGCTTCTGCGTGCAAGGCTGCAAGATGGGAGCCAAGTGGAGCACGCTTTACACCGAAATTCCCGACGCCGAGGCGACCGGCAATCTCGATCTGCGGATCGAATCGACAGCTACGCGCATTGAAAATGACCATGGGCCGAACGGCAGAGTTAATGCTGTGATTTACCGCGATAACAAGGGACACGAGCAGCGCCAGGCGGCTCGCGCCGTTTGCGTTGCCGGCAATGCTATTGAAACAACCCGCCTGCTGCTGCTCTCCGAGTCTTCGAAATTCCCGCATGGACTAGCGAATTCCTCCGGCCAGGTTGGTAGAAATTACTGTCACCAGATAACCGGCTTTGTCTGGGGAATTTTCGACAAACCGATTTATTTCTGGCGTGGAGCCACGATCGCAGGCGTGATCGAGGATGAGGCGATCAACGATCCTCGCCGCGGCTTTGTCGGCGGATACCGTATGGAGTTAGTCGCACTCGACTTGCCCACACTGCCGGTAGTCGGTCTGCCCTACGGCTGGGGACGGGATTTCGCTTCGATCATTGATAGTTACCGGAATCTCGCGGGCATGTTCATCAATGGAGAAGATCTGCCGCGCTCCGACAATCGCATCACGCTCGACGCGAATGTAAAGGACGCTTACGGCCTGCCCGTTCCCCATATCCACGTCGATGAACATCCCAACGACCGGGCGCTGCGGAAACACGCGCAGGGTCAGATGTCGCGAATGTACGAAGCGGTTGGCGCGAAGCGTGTAGTAGTCGGGCCTACCCCACCCGCAAGCCACAATACCGGAACTGCCCGTATGAGCGCCGATCCCCGTGACGGGGTCACGAACGGTTGGGGTCAGACGCACGACATCGCCAACTTGTTTATCTCGGATGGCAGCGTCTTAACCACGCCCGGCTCGGCCAATCCTACGTTGACGATTGTTGCTCTCGCACTTCGGCAAGCGGAATACATTGGCGAGCAGATGAAGGCTGGCCATGTTTGATCTCCATCTTTGATCTCATTGCCCGGCCGCGCGTTCAGCTCCCAATCCTGTGTTCGCCCGCACCATTAACTCATCGAACTTGGCCTCAGCCGAAGGTTCTTTCGAGAGCAAGGTTGCTACTACGGCTGCCAGAAATCCGAGCGGCACGCTGACAATGCCGACATTCTCATATGGAAACCAGGGCTGGGCCTGGATCAAGTGGCGTCCGCCAGTCGCGCTCGTTGCATCGATACCCATAAAGTTAGGGCTTGCCAAAATCAGACCGAGGCTGCTGAGCAAGCCAACCATCAGGCCCGCCACCGCTCCCGCGGTGTTGAAACGCCGCCAATAAATCGAAAGCGCAAGCACCGGAAAATTCGCGGACGCGGCCACAACCATCCCGAACGTTGCCAGAATAATGACGTTCGAAGCCGGCCCTAGCCGGATTGCGATCAGCACGGACACCGCTCCGATCGCCAGCGCCGCAATCCGCGCGACAAGCACACTCTCGCCCGCCG
>JBAVAA010000439.1:0-7118 GCA_049585515.1 Terriglobales bacterium
CCGCCCCGATCACGGGCACAACAATCACGGCCACAACCACGCGTCCGCCGAGCGCAGGGATAGAGAGAGGGATGGGGCCAGAGACAGAGACCGTGGCCGGGATCGTTCCGCCGGCGCGCCCGCCAAGAAAATTCCGCCCACCGAGCAGACCAACGCCGAGAATTTTTATTATCAGAAGCAGATGCAGAGCAAGACTCCCATGGTCATCGTGCTGCGCGACGGTGAGGAAGTCCACGGCTATATCGAATGGTACGACAAGAGCTGCATCAAGCTGAACCGCAACGGCGCTGCCAATCTGATGATCTACAAGCCCGCGATTAAGTACATGTTCAAGGAAGGCGAGAACGGGCGAAGATAGGGTTCAGCTTTCAGCCATCAGCCGTCAGTTTTCAGCCAACCCTTCGGTGGAACCTCACTTTCTTTTTTCAACTTCGGTCAATCTCGTCTGCGTGTCGCCGAAATTGGGCTTCAACTTTAGCGCGGCTCGATAGACTTCGGCAGCGGCCGAGAATTCTCCTTTATCCTCCAGAACTCGACCCCGCCAGTAAAGCGCTAATGGCGAGGGCGCGACTTGTGTTGCGCGCGTGAAATCCTGCAAGGCAGCATCGAGTTTGCCCTGCTCTCGCTCGATCAAGCCGCGGCTCAGCAAACTGTTCTGCTCATGGGGATTCAGCGCGATGGCTTGGTCGAATTCCGCTACCGCCTGATCTCGCTGCCCGCGTTGCTCCAACAGTACGCCTAAATTGTTATGCGTTTGCGCGGCTTCCCGGTCGTCCGATGCATACTGCAGCGCTAGCCGATATTCAAGCCGCGCACGATCGAGTTCGTTCTCTCGTTGCAGCAGCGTACCCAGGTTGTAGTGTGCGGTCGCGAGCGTAGGCATAAGCTGAACGGCACGCTCCAGATGCGGCCGGGCCAGGTCCGGACGCTGCATTTCCATCAGAGCCGATCCCAGATTGCCCTCCGCGATCGGATTCGCGCCGGTCACCCGCAGCGCATGCGAAAACAGGCTGTAGCTGTCTCGCCAGTATCCGATCTGGATGTGCGTGGTTACGGAATAGCCGAGCAGCACGGCCGCTGCAATGACCGCCTGAGTCGCGCGACCCAGCGGAATTCGCGCAGCGGCCTCAGACGTCAGCCACACGCCGATTACGAACAATCCCCAAAGAGGGACATACGCGTAGCGGTCGGCCCAACCCTGCCGCCCGACTTGAATAATGCCGATCACCGGCGCCAGCGTCCCCAGAAACCACAACCAGCTGCATAGAAGATAACGGCGTTGGCGGAAACGCCAGAAAATAGCAGTAATCGCAATCAGCACGACGCCCGCGACGATCACTTTCCAAAGCGCAAGCGAGCCCTCAGGATGCGGATAAAACACGGCCAGCCGCGACGGCCATACCGTTTTCTCAATGTAATCAACATAAGAGTAGATAGCGTTCTTCACGCGCATCGCCAGTGGCAGCAGCACGGTCGAACCCACCGCTCCGCCCGCGCGCTGCGCGTAGAGCGTGATTACCGCGCTGGCGGCGGACAGCAACAGCAGGGGAATTTTTTCGAGAACAAGCCTGGAGAGTGGCGTCTCCGGAAACCGCTGCAGCGGCCAGAAATCAAGCAGCAGCAGCGCAAACGGAAGCGTGATGGCCATAGGCTTCGCCATCAGCGCAAGCGCAAATAAAAGCGTAAGCAACAAATACCTGCGTGCCAGTGGCCTTTGCACGTACCAGCCATAAGCGGCCAGAGCAAGAAGAAAGAAGAAAGTGCAGAGCACGGTTTTGCGCTCCGCCGCCCAAGCCACCGACTCCACATTCAGCGGATGCACGGCAAACAGTGCGGCTAGAACGGCGCTGCGGCCCACAAATCCGGTCGCCTTCGCCAGCAGCAGGAACAGCAGCACCACATTGAGGGCGTGCCAAAGAATGCTTTGGGCGTGATGTCCCGCCGCCCGCAGCCCGAACCACTGCACATCGAGCATGTGCGAAATCCAGGTCAGCGGGTGCCAGTTGGCTTCCGCCGTCGAGGTGAAGGCCCACTTTAGGCTGCTTGAAGTCAACCCCTGTTGAACATGCCAATTCGCGGTGACGTAGGCGGGATCGTCGTAATTGACGAATCCGTTCTGTAGGGCCGGATAGTAAATCGCAACGGTACCAAGAAACAGCATTAGTCCGATGAAAGGTATGACAGTTCGCTGCTTTGGCACTATTATTTTTTAGCAGGGTGGAGTGGGAAGGGGATAGTCCTCAACCAGTGACCGAGCCAAGCGCAGGGTCCAACTTTGATTCCGCCTGTCCTACCGCAGGTCGGCGTTTTGTCTAGCAGAAACACACGTATTTCTTCGTCCGTGACGACCCGCATGTACACCTCAGACTAGGGCTGTAACTGACGGCTGAGAGCTGGCGGCTGATGGCTGCCTTTCATAGCTTCGGCAGCACAATCCCCTTCTGCGCCTGGTACTTTCCCTTGCGGTCCTTATAGCTGGTCTCGCAGACTTCGTCCGACTGGAAAAAGAGAATCTGGCACAGCCCTTCATTGGCGTAGATCTTGGCGGGCAGCGGCGTAGTGTTCGATATCTCGAGCGTGACAAACCCCTCCCACTCCGGCTCGAACGGCGTCACGTTCACGATGATCCCGCAACGAGCGTAGGTTGACTTGCCCACACAGATGGTCAGCACATCGCGCGGAATCTTGAAGTACTCGACCGACCGCGCCAGCGCAAACGAATTCGGCGGGACGATCGCGACATCGGCATTCACGGTCACGAACGAGCGCTCGTCGAAGTGCTTGGGATCGACAATCGTACTGTTGACGTTGGTAAAAATCTTGAACTCGTCGGCCACGCGCAAGTCGTATCCGTAACTCGACACGCCGTAGGAAATCACTCCCGCGCTCACCTGCTTTTCCGAGTACGGATTAATCATGTCCTGCTCTTGCGCCATGCGCCGTATCCAGCGGTCACTCTTGATGCTCATGAAACCCCTTTTGGAAATTTGTCATTGGTAATTTGCAGTTGGCAATTTTGCGCTGCGATCGAAAAGCAGACCGGTAGGGGTTTTCAATCACAAATTACAAATTACCAATTACAAATCTGCGCGGCTGGTGCTGTCATCTTACGAGACAATAGCCCCGGTTGACAATCTTCCCTATCTCCCTTAGCATCAATAACTTGAGGAACACCAATCCTCGGACAATGGGAGACGGCGCGTGATTAAGCTGGATATCATCAACGAAGTGGTCAACCGCACCGGGATCACCAAAACCAAAGCCGAGCTGGCCGTTGAAACCGTCTTCCAGAGCATGAAGAAAGCGCTCTCCACCGGCGACCGCATCGAACTGCGCGGTTTTGGCGTGTTCAACGTGCGTCCGCGCAAGACCGGCATTGGACGAAACCCGCGCACCGGCGCCGAAGTTTCCATTCCGCCCGGCAAAGCCGTCCGCTTCAAGCCCGGCAAGGAACTGCAGTCGATTGACTAGCCGCTCTTCATTGCAGAGCTTCGAGGCCCGATTGCAGTGGTGTAATTGTACTTCTGCAATCTGACCTCGACTCTCTGACCTCAGGTTTTTATGTCGGAATCTTCAGCCCCCGTCTCCTCCACCCTCGAATGGGAAGATCGGCCCCAGCCGGCCGTGTGGATCGTCCCCCCGCCGCAACCGCGCTGGTGGCTGCACATTTTGCTGCTGGCCGCGACCTTTTTCAGCACGCTGGTGGTGGGTGCCCGCATCTACGCCAACTTCGCGCTGCAACAGCCGGCCTTCTCGTTCCTGAATGACAACATTCCCATGTTCCCCGTGGAGTGGATGTGGCAGGCTCCGGCAAGGCTGATGCATGGCCTCTACTTCTCATTCACGCTCATGTTTATCCTGCTCGCACACGAGATGGGACATTACTTATACTCCCGGCATTATCGCGTATATGCAACGCCGCCTTTCTTTATTCCATTTCCAAGCCTGATCGGAACCTTCGGAGCTTTCATTCGCATCAAGGGGCCAATTCCCAACCGTGCGGCCCTGTTCGATATCGGGATCGCGGGCCCGATTGCAGGCTTTATCCCCTCATGCGCCGCTGTTGTCGTCGGCCTTTCGTTGTCGCATCCGCTTTTGTTCGGCAGTGTCCCCGGCGATAACGAACCGGGATTCCCCCTTGCATTTCGTCTCGGCGCTCGCCTGCTGCATCTCGACGTGCCGCTGGCTTCGCTTTCGTTGCATCCGATCGCAGTCGCCGGGTGGGTGGGAATGTTCGCGACCGCGCTGAATCTGCTGCCGGGCGGGCAACTGGATGGCGGCCACGTTTTATATTCGGTTTCACCCAAACTGCACCGCTGGGTTTCCATGGCCGTCGTGGTGGCGCTCATCCCACTGGCCAAATACTGTTGGGTAGGCTGGCTGATTTGGGCGGTTGTGTTGTGGCTGACCAGCCACCATCCACCGATTCCAAGGCGCCCGGGAATTTCCGGGTCACGGAAGAAGCTCGCCGTCTTTGCGATTGCAATGTTAGTGCTGTCGTTCACGCCCGCGCCCTTCACACACAGCTCCGGCCGGGAAGTGTGGCGTCAGGTAGGGCCAGAAATCCGCGACACTCTCCACTCCCTAGGCGGCGGTGTTCGCCACGTGCTGCGTCGCAGATAATTTCCTCCATCGGTCGGGTGCCCCATCCTTGCGCGGTTTTTGCGCAAGGGTGGGATTCAACAGATGCAGCGAGCGTAGGCATTCCCCACCACAAAATTACACAGCCGCTCACATCAGCCAAACCGCATCCACATCCACAATCACCTGCGTCCGCGGAATCTTTCGCGCCGCCGCTTCCGCTAGCATCGCCCGCAAAAGCGCATTCATCTTCTCGCGGCTGGGCGACTTCAGAATGAAATGATAGCGATAATCGCGCTTCAGGCGCGTAATCGGCGCCGCCGCCGGTCCCAGCACGCGAATGCCTTCATGCCGCGTCTTCTCGAACCAGCGCCCAAGTTCGCCGGACCACGTCAGCGCGTCATCCAGATTCTCGGAGCGGATGAGCACGTTCGCAATCGCGCTATAGGGCGGATAGTGCATCCAGGCGCGGAATTGCAGCTCCTTCTCGTAGAAGCCGGCAAAATCATGCCGCGCCGCGAACTGCACCGCGTAGTGTTCCTGAAAATAAGTCTGCAGCACAACTTTTCCCGGAGACTGCCCGCGTCCAGCGCGCCCCGCGACTTGCGTCAGCAGCTGAAATGTTCGCTCTGCCGCCCGGAAATCAGGAAGCCCCAGCGCCATATCCGCCCCGACCACGCCGACCAGAGTCACGCCGTGAATGTCGTGGCCCTTGGCGATCATCTGCGTCCCTACCAGCATGTCGAGCGCGCCTTCATTCAGCGCGTTCAGCGCGTGTTCGAAATCCTCCCGGCCACGCACCGTGTCGCGATCGAGCCGTCCGATTCGCGCCTGCGGAAACATGCCGTGCAGCAACTCTTCCAGCTTCTCCGATCCCGTCCCGACAAAATACACATACTCGCTGCCACAGTGCGCGCACTTGTCGGGAATACGCTCGATATGGCCGCAGTAATGGCATTCCATCTTGTGCTCGCGCTTGTGGTGAGTCATCGAAACGGCGCAGTTCTTGCACTGCAGTGTCTTACCGCAAGCGCGGCACAAGACCACAGGAGAATATCCGCGCCGGTTCAGCAGCACCATGACCTGCTCTTTTTTTGCAAGGCGCTCGCGGATTTCCTCCGCCAGCTTGCGCGAAATTACCTGCTCCTGGCCCGTCTCCTGAAACTCCTGCCGCATGTCGACAATCTCAACTTCCGGCAGCGGACGCTGCTCGACGCGGTCCGGCAGCTCAACGAGTGCATATTTATTTTTCTTGGCGTTGTAGTAAGACTCAAGCGATGGCGTGGCCGATCCCAGCACCACCGCCGCTCCCGCCATTTTGGCCCGCATTACCGCGACGTCGCGAGCGTGATAGCGCGGCGTTTCCTCCTGCTTGTAAGACGAATCCTGCTCCTCATCGACAATGATCAGCGCCAGGCCGCTCACTGGCGCGAACACCGCCGACCGCGTCCCCGCTACTACCCGAGCTTCGCCGCGCCGTATGCGATGCCACTGCTCCGCCCGCTCCGCGTCTGACAGGCCCGAATGCAGGATCGCAACTTCACTGCCGAACACCTGACGCAGGTCGGCCGCCACCGCTGGAGTCAGTCCAATCTCAGGAACCAGCAGGATCGACGACCGTCCCGCATCCAGTACCTGCCGCATGCACGCCAGATACACCGCCGTTTTTCCCGACCCAGTGATGCCATGCAACAGCAGCCCGCTGAACTTGTGCGCTGTTACGGCCTCGTTGATCTTCGCGAGCGCGTCTTTTTGTGCTGCGCTGAACTCGAACTCAAACGGAGACTGCCGCGGCTTGAGTTTGGACGCGGTGAAATCCTGCGGCTCATCCACCAACTCAATCAACCCACGCCGGACCAAAGTGCCAAGAGTAGTACGCGGGACATCCAGCCCGCGCAGAGCCTCAATCGGCAAGCGGCCGCCGGCTGCAGCCAGCGTCTCGATCAATATCCGTTGGTTCTCGTTGAGCTTCTTAGTGGTGTTGGCTGAGTTTGTGTGGTGACGGGCCTCTGGCCCGTCCAGAGAAACAGGCGATGCCAAGGCAGGCACGGCAAGCCGCCCCTCTGCAGGTGGTGCCTCTGCTTCGCGCAACACCGCGACCTTCACTAGTCTCGACGCATCCCGCGCCGCCGACACATCTTCCCGCGCGATCCACTTTTTGCGCACCATCCCGTTCAGCAGTGGCTTCGATACCCGCGCCGTCGCGCGCAAACTCCCTTCGCGAACAGCCTCCCGCTCCGCCAGATAATCGAGCACGCGAAATTCCACCAACTGCTGTTCCGGCGTCCGCTTCGACCGTGCCGGAGACCCCGACATCCCCGCCAGATGCAGCGCCATACGCCCTTCATCGGTGATGCGATATTCAATTGTCCGTTTGAACTCTGCCGAGAGCGGCAGCATAGTACGAAACACTTCCCCGAGCGGCGCAAGATAGTAATCGGCAATCCACTTCCCCAGTTTCAGCAGATGTTCATCGAGAACCGGAGAAAGGTCGAGCGCCTCCAGAACCTTCTTGATCTTGATTTGCGGCGGACGGT
>JBAVAA010000440.1:0-9757 GCA_049585515.1 Terriglobales bacterium
GAATTTATCGACGTCTTCGAGCAGGACGACTTTCTCAAGATCAAGGGACTCGTCAACAAGTACAAGAATCGTTTTCAGCTCACCATTCACAAGCTGCGGCGGATGCAAGAAGGCGATATCGATTTCACCGATTACCTGCCTAAGACTAAGAAGGACATTGGCGAACTTTGGAGGACGCTGACCGAATTTGTCGTCACCTTCCAGAATCCGCATCTCAAGGCGCTGGTCGAGCTCTTCATGGCGGACGCGGAGATCGCCGAGCGCTACCGCAACGCGCCCGCGGCCAAGACGCTTCACCATGCCTACATCGGCGGATTGCTCGATCACGTCGTGTCGCTATTTCGTTCCTGCGATTTGATGTGCCAGAACTATCCTCAGGTCAATCGCGATCTGCTGTTGACGGGAGCTTTTCTCCATGACATCGGCAAGATTCAGGAACTGACCTACAACCGTGCGTTTTCCTATACCACGCGCGGCCAATTGCTGGGGCACATGATCATTGAACTGGAGATGCTGCAGGGGAAACTCGCGCAGCTGCCTGATTTTCCCCCGGAGCTGAAAACGCTGCTTGAACATTTGATCATTAGCCATCACGGGCAATACGATTTCGGATCGCCGAAGCTGCCTATGTTTCCGGAAGCACTCATGCTGCATTATCTTGACGATCTGGATTCGAAGATGGAAGCAATGCGCGCCCACTTCGAGCGCGAGGGTGAACTGGAAGGGCCGTGGACGAGTTATAACGCATCATTAGGCCGTCCGCTGCTCGATTCGCGGAAATTCATGCAAGGCGAGAAAGCGCCAGAGAAAAATGTGGCGGAAGACTCCAGCACACCGCCGCCCGCTGACAAGCCCGAAACGCCGGAGAGCCCAACTTCCGCCGCGCCAGCGCTTGACCTGTTCACCGAACAGAAAGCATAGGAAAAGTTCTCAGTTCCCGGTTCTCAGTTCTCAGTGGGAACGGAGCGCCGCTGGGCCTTCTGAGAACTGTTTTCGTTATGGATTTTTCTCGCTTCACGACTGTCAGCTTTGATTGCTACGGCACTTTGATCGATTGGGAATCGGGTATTTTGCCTGTGCTGCGCACGGTACTCGGGAACCATGGCCAAAAGTTGACCGACGCTGCCATTCTTGAACTCTACGGAGAATTTGAGGCGGAGGCCGAAAGCGGTCCGTACCAAAGCTACCGGGATGTGCTGCAGGCGGTGGTGCGGGCGTTTGCCGAGCACCTTCAATTCGAGGCGACGTCCGCGGAAATCCGTTCGCTGCATGAATCCGTCCGTGCGTGGCGGCCTTTCCCGGATACGGTGGCCGCGCTTCACGAGCTTCAGAAACGTTGCAAGCTGGCGGTGATTTCAAACATTGACGACGATCTATTTGCGGAGACGCGGAAGATGCTGGGCGTTGATTTCGACGGCGTGATCACGGCGCAACAGGCGAAAAGCTACAAGCCTTCGATCAACAATTTTGAGATCGCGTTGCGCTCGCTTGGTCTTTCTGCAGACCGTCTGCTGCACGCCGGGCAGAGCATTTATCACGACGTCGTCCCGGCGAGGTCGCTCGGAATTTCAACGGTATGGGTAAATCGGAAATCGACTCGTCCCGGGATTGGCGCGGTGCGAGCCTCGGCCGCACTCGACTTCGAAAAACGAGCCGATCTGGAAGTTCCCGATCTTGCCAGTCTCGCGGCAATCGTGACGCGTGGGCAAGACTGATGCACTGGCTGGCCGTTAGGATTGGTCGTTAAGATCAGGATATTGAGACGGGCAGCGGAAGAATCTTCTTTTGGATGGCGACTGCGACCAGCTGAGCCTTGTTGTGAATATCGAGTTTGCGCATCAAGTTGAATTTGTGGGCTTCCACTGTCTTCGCGCTGACCCCCAAAGCCGCTGCAACTTTCTTCACCGTATGGCCCTCGGCGAGCAGCTTCATGACCTCGCGTTCGCGCAGAGTCAGAGTGCTTCTTCGGAAACCCACGCGGAGGGACTGCATCCGAATCGCGGCTTCTTCCAATTGCTGGATTTGCGGGCTCAATGAGCGCTCGCCGCCATGTACTTTGCGCAGCGCGCGCAACAAAAGCGGTGCGGGAGTGCTTTTCAGCAGGTAGCCGCGCGCGCCCGAACGCAGGGCTTGTAGCACATACTCCCGATCCTCATGCATGGTCAGATATACGATGCGCGTGCCAGAGCAGTGTTCTTCGATGAGGCTTGCCGCCTCGAACGACGACATACCTGGCATGCTGATATCGAGCAGCACCAGATCGGGGCGGTGCTCCAGCGCCAACTTGAGCGCCTGGGCGGCATCGCCCGCTTCGCCCACCACGGCAAAGTCGGGAGAGTCTTCCAGCAGGCGGCGCACACCATAGCGCAGCATTTCGTGATCGTCGGCAATCACGCAACGGATGGGTTCGTCATCCCTGGGATGGAACGGCCCAGTATTGGCGGTCAACATGAAAACTCCTCGCGTCCGGGGACGAAGCGGCGCGATGAGCGTAAAAAAGTTTCGGTTGGTCCGGCGACTACCGGTACAGAATGCTACTTGATTGTACCTGCATAAAGCCCGCACCCGGAGCGAAAATCGCCCCAAGCCGAACTTTTACGCTTCATTTACAATGCCTGTTCCACATGCTGCGCTATTTTACCTCCGGAGAATCCCACGGCGAGGCGCTGGTTGCGTTTTTGTCGGGGCTGCCCGCCGGATTGGCGGTGGATCAGGCATTTGTGGATCACGAACTCTGGCGGCGCCAGCAGGGCTTTGGACGCGGCGGACGCATGAAGATTGAAACCGACCGCGCACATTTTCTCTCCGGCGTGCATCACGGCAAGACGATTGGCTCGCCGATCGCGGTGATCCTTGAAAATCGCGATTGGCAGAACTGGAAAGAGTCGCTGCCGGTGGAGACGGGCGATCCGGAAAAACACAAGCGGGTTGCGTCGCCGCGCCCCGGCCATGCTGACCTTGCCGGAGCATTGAAGTACGATTTCACCGAAGCACGCTATGTTCTGGAGCGCGCCTCAGCCAGAGAGTCGGCAGCACGCGTGGCGATTGGCGCTCTTGCCAAGCTGTTGCTGCGCGAGTTGGGCGTTGAGGTTCTGAGTCATGTGATCGCGGTGGGCGCGGTTTCGATTGCGGATCGGGAAGTTTTGTGGGAGCAAATCGAGCCGCTGTCGCGCAAGAACGAGGTGCTGCTTGCGTGCGCCGACGCCGATGCCGAGCAGCGCATGAAAGAAGAGGTCGATAAGGTTTTGCGCACGGGCGATTCCGTGGGTGGAGTGTTTGAGGTGGTCGCGCACAATGTTCCGCCCGGGCTGGGCAGTTATGTGCAATGGGACGAGCGCCTGGATGCGCAGCTGGCCGCGGCGGTCATGTCGCTGCAGGCGGTGAAGGCGGTCGAAATTGGAAGCGGAATTCAGGCAGCGCATTCGCCGGGATCGGCCGTGCACGACGAAATCGGTTATCGGAGCGACGCAGGGTTTTCCGGCTTCACGCGCACCCGCAACAACGCCGGAGGAATCGAGGGCGGCGTGTCCAACGGGCAGGAGATTCGGGTCCGCGGATATCTGAAGCCGATCTCCACGCTGCGGCGTCCGTTGCAGTCGGTGGATTTTGCCACCCGCGAGCCGGTGAAGGCGGCGTACGAGCGCTCGGATGTGTGCGTGGTTCCGGCTGCCGGAGTGGCCGGCGAGGCGATGGTGGCGCTGACGCTGGCGCGCTGTGCGCTCGAAAAATTCGGCGGCGATTCGATGAAAGAAACGAAACGAAACTTTCAAGGCTATCTGGAACAGTTGAAAAAGTATTAGTTTCGAAAAAAATGTCAACCCAACTCGAATAAGATGATTTATCCAATTGTGAAATTTGGCGATCCGGTCCTGGAAAAACCTTCGGCCGAGGTGACCAGCTTCGACGAGGAAATCGAGAAGCTCGTGGAAGACATGTTCGAGTCGATGTATGCGGTTCGCGGTGTCGGGCTGGCGGCGCCGCAGATCGGCATTTCGAAGCGAATTGCCGTGGTGGATGTGACTTTCAAGGAAGATCCAGCGGCCAGGCTGGTGCTGATCAATCCCGTCATTCTCCACAAGGAAGGACGCCAGCGGAGTAGCGAGGGCTGCCTGAGCATCCCCGAATTTCGCGAGGAGGTGACGCGCGCCAAGACTGTAACCGTACGCGCGCAGGATTTAAGGGGCAAGCATTTCGAGCACACCGGGGAGGACCTGCTGGCGCGGGCATTTCAGCACGAGACCGATCACCTGAACGGCAAGCTGTATATCTCACATATCAGCGCAGTGAAGCGCGACCTCATCAAGCGCAAGATCAAGAAGCTGGTGAAGGCGGGAGAATGGTAAAACAGGTGGCAGGTGGCAGGTCTTTCTCAGCGCGGCGTCACGGGCGGCGATCATGTCTTGGGCGGACGCTGCTTGCGGCCCTGGCCTTAGCGCATCACTAATCTCCACAGTACAACAACAACAAAAACGACTATTCCGGCCGCGTAAGCCCAGCCCCGTCCTTTTTGGAACTTTTCGTGATCTATCATTGACGCACCTCTCAATACTCAACTTACTATGCCATAGATGCGGACGTTAAAGCGAGGTTGTGATGCGAAAATCTGAGAACTGAGACCTATGAAGCTGGTTTTCTGCGGCACGCCGCAATTCGCAGTCCCCACTCTCCAAAGATTGGTGGAGGCTGGTCATGCCATCCCACTGGTCGTGACGCAACCCGACCGCCCGCGCGGGCGCGGGATGGAGATGGCCGTTTCCCCCGTAAAAGATGCGGCGGTCCGCCTCGGCATGACTGTCGTTCAACCCGCCACGATCAAGAACAATGCCGAATTTCGCGATCAACTTGCGGCGATTCAACCGGACGCGATCATCGTCGTCGGCTATGGCCGCATCATTCCACAGTGGATGATCGATCTTCCCCGGTTCGGAAATATAAATCTGCATGCGTCTCTTCTGCCTAAATTTCGCGGAGCCGCTCCCATTCAATGGGCGATTGCCCGCGGGGAATCCGTCACGGGGGTGACAACCATGCGCATCGATGCCGGGCTCGATACGGGTGACATTCTCATGCAGCGTTCAATTCCGATTGGTCCGGACGATACGGCCGAGACACTGGGCCCCAAGCTGGCATCGACCGGCGCGAATCTGATGGTCGAGACCCTGCGGGGCCTCGAAAGCGGGGAAGTTCGCGCGACTCCCCAAGATCATTCACAAGCCACCCTTGCGCCGATCCTGAAAAAAGAAGATGGCCGCATGGACTTCACTCGCAGTGCAAGAGATCTTTTCAATCGCCTGCGCGGGTTTCAGCCGTGGCCCGGGGCGTTCACCATCTTTAAGGCTAAGACGCTGCAAGTGCATCGCGCTCAACCTGTGCAAATTTCGAGAAAATTGACGCCTGCAGAAGTCGCGGTCGAGGGAATGCGTCTGTTTGTCGGCTGCGGCAAGAATAAGGATAAAGTTGAAGATAAAGGCGAGGGTACGACGCTGGAACTGCTCGAAGTACAGCTCGAAGGCAAGCGCCGCATGAGCGCGCAGGAATTCATCAACGGCTACCGGCCCCAATCGGGCGACCATCTGGGACAATAGGTTGCGATGGCCGTTTCTGGCGCTCGAACTTCTCTTGCTCGAACCGTGGCTTTCGAAATCCTTCTGCGGATCGAGCGCGAAGATTCCTACGCCACTGATCTACTGCACTCCGCTCCCCTCGTGAAGCTCTCCTCCCGCGATCATGGGCTCGCCACCGAATTGGTGATGGGAGTTCTCCGCTGGCAGTCTCTGCTTGATCGGCGGCTGGCCGCTGCGTCATCGCAGAGAATCGAGCGGCTGGACAGCGAGGTTCTGGCCGCGCTCCGTCTGGGCGCGTATCAGTTGCAGTTTCTTACGAGAGTGCCGGCGCACGCGGCAATCTTCGAAAGCGTGGAACTCGTCAAAGCGGCGCGCAAACGTTCGGCGGTTTCATTCGTCAATGCGGTTCTCCGTGAAATCGCTGCCACGGACGCGGAAAATGCGTTCGCGCAAATCGGCAAGTCGCCCGACGCTCTCGCGCTCGCTCAGAGCTCTGCCCATCCTCCCTGGCTGGTGACTCGCTGGACCGAGCACTACGGACTGGAAACGGCGCGGCAGATCTGCCCTTACGATCAAACGGTGCCGGGCACGGCCATTCACATACACGACGGCCGATCCGGAGACGTCGATGCCGAACTTCTCGAGGCTGGTGTGCGCCTTGCGCCGGGCAGGCTGCTATCGTCAGCGCGACGTGTACTTTCAGGAGACATAACAGCAACGCGCGCCTATAAGGAAGGGCGCGTCTCAATTCAGGATGAGGCTTCACAACTTGTTGCATTGCTGGCCGCCAGCGGGGAAATGATTCTGGATTGTTGCGCCGCTCCCGGAAACAAGACCGCCTTGCTCGCGCGGCGCAATCCGCGCGCCGCGGTGTTTGCGACCGAACTGCATCCGCACCGGGCCCGGCTCCTGCAAAAACTCAATCGCTTGCCGAACGTTCACATAATCGCGGCGGACGCGCGTCATTTGCCCTTCGCGTGCGCGTTCGACCGCATCCTCGCCGATGTTCCGTGTTCCGGCACGGGCACTCTCGCTCGCAACCCTGAAATCAAATGGCGACTGAAAGTTGAAGACTTGAGCGATCTCCAGTCGCGGCAGGTAGCCATCCTCAAGTCCGCGCTTCGCCGGCTTGCAATCGGCGGACGTATCGTCTATTCGACGTGTTCGCTGGAGCAGGAGGAAAATGAAGCGGTGGTGGAAGCTGCGCTCGATGGCGCGACCGAATTCAAGGTAGCCGATATCAAAGCGGAGTTCGAACAGATGCGGAAGTCTGGCGAGCTTGTCTCCGAAAGTGGCTTACAGGATGTTGCGTTGCTTCTCGCCGGGCCCTATCTACGGACAATTCCAGGCGTACATCCTTGCGACGGCTTCTTCGCAGCACTG
Organism: Terriglobales bacterium; assembly: GCA_049585515.1. Lineage (GTDB taxonomy): Bacteria > Acidobacteriota > Terriglobia > Terriglobales > Acidobacteriaceae > Acidiflorens. Next base: position 6,948 of record JBAVAA010000440.1, read on the forward strand.
ATCGAACGGAGATGATCGAACGAAGATGATCGGGCGCTGCGAGTGAGCAAAGCTAGCCGAACTAGTGAACCTCCAAATTCACTGCGCTGCCCGCTTGGATTTTCTGTCCCGGCGCCGGAGTCTGGGTCACAATCATACTCGCTGCGCTGGGCTGAGAGGTCGCAGATGCCGCAACTGGCGCCGCTTGTGGCTGGCCTGGCAAAGGGGCCAGTGGAAGCACAGTGACTTTGCCGATCTTGATATGGGCATCCTGCAAGGCCAGCGTCGCGGTGCCCAGGAGTTGCCCGGTAAGGTTCGGCATCACATAGGTCGCCGGCGCTGGACCATCGCTGACCAGCAGGCTGATTTTGGGCGCCGACACTCCGCTGGCATTCGCGGGCGGGCTTTGCGATATCACTTGATCCAGCGGCGCGTCCGGCATGCTAACATGCGCGACCGAACCCAGGCTGAGGCCGCGGCGCTGTATGTTCAACTCCGCGACCCGTTCGCTTCCTCCGGTCACGTCGGGAATCGCGACCCGCAGCGGCCCCAGACTTTGCGCCACGCGGATCGACCAGCCTCGCCGCACCTTGGTTCCCGGCGGCGGCACCTGCGTCATGATTCTTCCTTCGGGAACATCAGGACTGTAGAATTGCCGTTCGATTACCGTTTGCAGTCCCAAAGCCGCGGACGCGCGCTCAGCCTCGATCGGGCTCATGCCCACCAGTTTTGGGATGGAAACCTCGCGGGTGTGGATGGCAAGCCGCATGGCCGTGAGCGCCGAGATCAGCGCCACCGTCATCAAGACCAGAGCCGAAAGCAACATGCGAAAAAACCGCCGCATCGCTGTCGATTATAACTGTCCCGTTCTTACGGTCGAAAGAATCAGGCTGCCGTCCCGTCCTGATCTTCCCAGGCATTGCCGCAAACGTGGCAGGTCCATCCCCGTTTGTGAACCGGGACCGGAATCCCAGCGTATGCCGTCAAGTAGGCGACCGGCCTATTTAATCCTTCATAGCTGATATCCAGCGACTGGCAGCGTGGGCACTTCGGCTGTTCGAAATTCCCAACGCCCTCGACATTCAATGTTTCGGGAATGGGTTGGTTCAGGATTTCATCGGCCGCGTCCGCATCCTCGGGGCGAACCTTCAGTTTGATTCCGCCGAGAAGATTGGAGATGAACCAATCCATGCGGATCATGTTGTCATCCACCAAGTAGGACTGGATGCCGGCCGATTCCAAACTGCCCTTCGCCAACAACGCTTCCGGGAGATCGCGAAACTGGCGCAGCGTTACGGTTTGGTTGAGCTCGAAGACGTCTTCACCGCGCGGCGTGGCGATCTCTAACTGCAGACCGCGTTTCGAAACCTCCGCTAGAAAGGCTTCTCGCGCGGCAATACTCAATTCATCGCCACTTTCGGCAATCTGACTCAGCTCTTCGTCGCTCATCGCGGCGTATACACCGGCTATGCGTTGACGTTCGTGTTCAGGCGTCGGCATCGTCATAGCCGGAGATGATACTCCGAAATGAACTTGCTATCAGTTTCGATTCGAGCCTGAGGGTGTGCCCGATGGCATGGCCGGCGCCGCAGCGGCCTGTGTTTTCTGTTGCGCCACCCATCCGTGAATGCGGGTGCTCAGGACATCCATCGGGAGCGCGCCGCCCGAGAGTACTTCGTCGTGGAAGGCGCGCAAGTCGAACTTTCCGGCCAGTTGGTCTTTCGCGTACTGACGCAGCTTCAGGATTTCGAGCTGTCCGATTTTGTAGCCGAGCGCCTGTGCCGGCCAACCCATGTAGCGGTCAGTCTCGCTCTGCACCGTCACTTCGTCGATGGAAGAATGGGCGTGAAAATAATCGACTACTTGTTGCCGCGTCCAGTGCTTATAGTGGAAACCGGTGTCGACGACCAGGCGAATCGCCCGCAACATATCGTCCTGCAGGTGACCGTAGTAGCTGTAAGGATCCTGGTAATATCCGACTTCCTTGCCAAGCCTTTCCGAGTACAGCGCCCATCCTTCGGTATAGGCCGTATAGTATTCGTGCTGGCGGAACAGCGGCAGTTCGGGCAACTCCTGTGCAATCGAAATCTGCATATGGTGTCCGGGTACGCCTTCGTGATAGGCCGTTGTCTCGATGTCCAGCAAGGTGCGCTTGGCGAAATCGCCCGTATTCACCATGATGTGTCCGGGCCGCGAACCGTCCGGAGTGCCATCCATGTAAGAAGCGTCTGACGCGTCCTTCTCGCGGAATTCCTCAACCGGCATTACTTCCAGTTTGGCTTTGGGAAGCCGTCCAAACAATTCCGGCAGGCGGGCATACATCTGGGTTTCATATTTCCGGTACAGGTCGAGGATTTGCTCCCGCGAATGGGCGTGCAATTTGGGGTCCGCATCGACGGCTGCCTGGAAACTCTTCATGTCCTTGTAGCCGAGTTGTTTTACTACCGCGAGCATGCGGCCTTCGATTTCCTTTACTTGCTCCAGCCCGAGCTGATGGATCTCTTCGGGCGACAAATCCGTCGTTGTGCTCTCTTTTACTCGGAATGCGTACCAGGCGTCGCCGTCCGGCAGAGACCAGGCGCCGGGCTCGGTTCTACCCTTTGGAGCATATTCATCGCGGACGAACGCGGTGAACTTTACATAGGCCGGAATCATGGAATCTTTTATTGCAGCCAGGCCCGCCTCGCGCAGCCGCTTTTGATCGGCCTGGGAAATTGCATCCGGAAACTTATCGAAAGGATGAATGAACGGACTCTTGTCGGCTGGGGTCGTAGCGATCCCGTTCGCTTGCGTCACTACCTTTTCCAACAGAATCTTGGGCGGCATCAGCC
>JBAVAA010000441.1:0-11095 GCA_049585515.1 Terriglobales bacterium
GGCGCGGCCATGCGCTCTCCTTTCTGCAAAATCCTCACAGATACTTGAGGCCAAGCTCTGCCACTTTGGCGCGCAAGCCGTAGATGTCGAGGCCGAGTTCTCCGCGCGCCAATCGTTCCCGCGTTGCCTGTTCCTTGCGAACCCTTTGTTCACAGGCGGCGACGACTTCATGCGCGGCTGATCGTCTCACGACTACCACTCCATCATCGTCCGCGACGATGACGTCGCCGGCCTCAATGGACGCGCCCGCGCACACCAACCCGACGTTCACTGATCCGAGCGTGGCCTTGACTGTTCCTTGCGAACTGATGGCGCGGCTCCAGAGGGGAAACTGCATTTCCGTAAGCGAGCGGACGTCGCGACAACCAGCGTCGATGACGAGTCCTTTGACGCCGTGCGCGCGCAACGACGTCGCCAGCAACTCGCCGAAATAGCCATCGGTACAAGGCGAGGTCGGAGCTACGACCATGATGTCGCCGTCGCGGCACACCTCGACGGCAACATGGATCATCAGATTGTCGCCCGGAGGCAAAGACACCGTGACCGCGGGTCCGGCGATGGCAGCGCCCGGATAAATCGGACGCATATAAGTGGCAAGCAGGCCGCAACGCCCCTGCGCCTCATGCACGGTTGCAACGCCATATTTTGCGAGCGCCGCGATCGCGTCTGCCGGCGGCCGCTCTACCTGCCGGATCACGACTGTTTGGTTCATGCCATATCCTCCGTCACCTGCGGGAAGATTCGCTGATAGGCTTCCGCGTACTTAGTGTTCTTGTTCGAATTGCGGGAAGCCTGCACCCCGCGCTGCAAGGCCACACGTTCATAATATTGCCAGAGATGTTCCTGGGCGTTCATCTCCTTGAATGCGGCGTATTTCTTGGGCCAAACGTGAGTGATATCGAGCAGCACCTGTGGCTTCCAGTTGCATTGTTCGGGCTGATGGGGCTCAAAGAGAAAAACCGGCGGCGCGCCGATCACTTGCGTGCCCGGGTCGTGGCCGTGGGCCTGCGCGACGATGCGAGCTTCCTGCGCGATGTGAGACGCCAGCGGATGATCGAAGTTGTAAGGATCCTCGAGTGAGTGCGTGAGAACAAATTCAGGACGAATCTTCCGATAAAGCGCCGCCAGTTCATAGAGAACCTTGTCTTCGATCCTCAACGGATAGTCGCCCACGTCGAAGAAAATCGTTCTGGCGCCGAGAACCTCGGCGGCTCGATTCGCTTCTTGTTTTCGGTTGGCCTTCACGGCATCTATCGTCATTCCCGGTTCGCGCCAGAGTTTCGCCGACTCGCCGCGTTCGCCGAACGACAGACACGCTACAGTAACTTCCCACCCGCGCTCGGCGTAGAGCGCAATCGCACCTCCTGCCCGCCAGACAAAATCGGCAGAGTGCGCGCTGACCACCAACGCCGTTTTCTTGTCACCCACCGTTGTCACCTAAGAATCGTCTGCTCACGTTTTCTTCACCACCTCCACGTGAGGAGTGCCGTAAGTGTGAAAAGATTCGATAGTTTTCAGGCCCCAGGCTTGGCCTTTCTTGCGTTCGGCCTCGCTCCAGCGAATCGGTTTCCAATCGGGCGCGAGAATCAGACGCGCTCCGGCATTACAAACCTCCACGCGGTTCCCGCCGGGTTCATACACATACAAAAAAAAAGTCTGCTGGATAGCGTGCTTGTGCGGACCGGTCTCGATGTAGACACCATTTTCCAGGCAGATATCCGCGGCCAACAACACTTCTTCCCGGCTATTAACCGCGTACGTTATATGGTGAAATCGTCCCTTCGTTCCGGTGTGGTCGCGCGTGTAGGCGAAGTCATAGCTTTTATTCGTGCACGTCATCCACAGGGCGGCTTCCGATCCGTCATCAAGGACAATCTGCTCCGTCAGGCGAAAGCCAAGATACTTTTCGAAGAACTTGCGATTGGCCTCGATGTCAACGGCCAAGCCGTTCCAATGGTCGAGGCGGCGGACATTGATGCCACGCGCGGGAAAGCGCTGGGCCTGATTCTTCAGCGCAGGCCGCAAGTCCGGTGGAGCTTCATACCACTGGGTTTCGTAGTAGAGCTCGATCCTGTGCCCGTCGGGATCCTGGCAGAGAAATGCTGGCCCGTGTGCGAGGTCGCCATTCGTCCATCCGATATCGAAGCCCGATCCTTTGAGAGCTGCGACGCGGCGCTCCAGCGCTTGCGGGCTGCGCGTGCGGTAGGCGACGTGACCCAAGCCTGGCAATTTTGACGCCGTCAGCTTCAGTGAATGGCGTTCATAGTCGTCGTACGCACGCAGGTAGACTGAATCGCCTTCGCGGCCGCTCTCTGTCATGCCAAGCACATCGACGAAGAATCGGAGGCTCTCCTGCGGTTTCGGCGTGAGCAACTCCAAATGACCCAGATGAGCCAGATCCATCACCGGTTCGCTTTCCATGGGGTCACCTTCTGCAGCATCCTACCTTGGAAACACTGTTCCAAGCTCTATGGTTCCTCACCAGGAGGTTAAGTATGCTTAACGATACCTCCGAACATGTGTCTTGACAATAATTCATGGAAGTGACAAGAATGCACTTCAGCGTTCAGTACACTGAAGACCGAGGGTGGCATGACCGAGGCAACCGCTGCGTTCAGCATTGCCGAGATGCTGCGGGGTTATTCGATCGAAGTGAGTCCCCTTCACTCCAAAGTGGTGGACGCCGCGATCGAGCGTCTGCAACCCGGTACTGAAGTTTTTCTTCCCTGGATTCCCGGCGCAAATCCGATGGATATTGTCGCGCCCGCTGCGAGGCTACGGCATGCCGGTTTCGTCCCCATCCCGCATGTGGGCGCACGTCACATTGAGACCGCGGCCCAACTTGAGCAATTCGCGGCGCGCCTGGTCGGTGAGGCCAACGTCGACCGCGTTCTCATCGTTGGCGGTGATCGCCCTAGCCCGGCCGGCCCTTACGACTCGAGCTTGGCGGTCATGCAGACGGGCCTGTTTCAGAAGGCAGGTATTGTTCGCATGGCGATGGGCGGCTTCCCGGAGGGCAATCCCCACATCCCTGAAACTATTCTGGAGGAAGCGCTCGCGGCGAAAGTAACCTTTGCGCGGACCAGCGGAGTGCGGCTTTCAATTGTCACGCAATTCTGCTTCGAAGCCGAGCCGATCGTCAAATGGCTGCACCGCATACGAGCGAAAGGTATTGACAATCCTGTACGGGTAGGTCTTGCCGGTCCCGCCGGACTCATTACTTTGGCGCGCTATGCGGTGCGCTGCGGAATCGGCAACTCTCTGCATGTGCTAACGGAAAATCCCTCGTTCGCAAAATTGCTCATCGAAAAAGGCCCCGAGCCTATCATTCGAGATATCTCTCGAGATATCTCTGCTTCGGCCGAGCCCGGTAATCGTAATCATGGGCCTCTGCCATTTGGCATCGCAGGGCTGCATTTGTACGTCTTTGGCGGACTCAACAAAACCGTCGACTGGATTAACGCTCAGCGGGCTCAATAATTCAGCTGCCGCTCATCCCTGATCGCTGCGCCAGCCCTTCGCATATGTCTCGCGCACAACCTTCGCGTAAGGCACCGGGCTCACAATGGCTCGAATCTCGATTTGCTTATGGCGTTCGACGGTCGTTTTTTTCGATCCGCCACCGGCTTCACCCCACACGAGTTTCACTTCCGTGCCGACTTCGATATCAGGATCCACCACGCCCAGCGACAACATTGAGCGTTCGTTGTAGCTATAACCGCTGAACATGGAGAAGCCGACGGTCTTTCCGCCGCTGATTATCTTGTCGTACGATGCCGATGCATAATTCGATTGCGGCAGGTCGATGTATTTATAGATGTCGCCATGTTCGAACATCGAGGCGTACGCTTTGAGGACATCCTCAGAGTTCCAGGCAAACGTCACCTTCTTTCGATGCGCTTTTCCTTGCATCTTTTCCAGTCCTTCTCTGCCGATGAAGTCGTGGTCGAATTTGATGAATGGCCCGTAACCCAATTCATAAGGTGACATGTAGTAGTCCTCGATGTTGCTGGAGTCAAAACTTCCAGCCAGAGAACCTGTGCCTTCATAGCCTGCGGCCGGTAGCCACTGTCGATAGGCCTTCATCTTCTCGCCCGTATAGACGGCCGGAAGAGGCGACGGAATCCACCCCGACTCGAGGGTGTTGGTGGAGTATGCTCTGGCGCCGACTTGGCAAAGACCAAAATCCTTGCCCGCGTCAACGATGGCGGCGCGGATTTCCTCGCGTTCTTCGTAGGGTCCCCAAACCTCTAATCCCGGGGCGCCAGCCATGCCATGTCGCAGCGCCCGCACCTTACGTCCGGCGATGTTGATCTCACCCATGTTGAAGAATTTGATTTCCGGAACCGGCCCGCCATTCAGCTTGTCGAGAATCTGGGGCGCATTGGGCCCCTGGATCTGATATCGGTAACAGGTGCGAATGACGGCCTTCCCTTTCGGGTTTGAAGGAGATCTGTCGTCATTCTCGATTTTGACGTTATATCCACCCGTCTCGCCATGGAATTGAATCCAATTCCCGACTGGGGCTCGCCCGACGAAAACCAGTCTGTTCTCCTCGAGATGAAAAAGAATTCCGTCGCCAATCACGTAGCCATCATAGCTACAGGGAGAAAATTGCTTCGCTCGATTGACCGGAAACTTCGCAAAACTGTTCGTCGCAAGATAGGAGAGCATTTTGAGCGCGTCGGGGCCCTCGACGTATATATTCACCATGTGGTGAGACTGGTCAAAAAGAACGGCCGTCTCGCGCCAGGCGCGTTGTTCGTCGCGCCAGTTTGAGTATTCCGAAGGGACGACCGGATAGACATAAGCTCCGATCTGCGAATTGCGCAGCATGGTCGCCGGATTCTCCGCTGTCTGTAACAAATCCTCCAGACTTTTGTCCTTCATTGTTTGCCTCCCTATTGAAAGCTGAGCGCTGCGTCGTTCAGTATACGGAACATCCCGAAGTTTGCAACTTTAACGACGGATAGAAAAATTGACAAGACGTGCAGCGGATGCATACTCTCATTGCTCCGGAATGGAAACGCGGTGAGCGCTCCCTCAAAGGTCGTTGCATTCGATGAAGCAGGCGTTGTGGGCTTGATCCGGTTGGACAACCCTCCCGTCAATGCCCTCAACCAAGGCGTGAGAGCCGGGCTCATCGACGCAATTGCGGAAGCCTCAAATCGTTCTCAAATCAAAGCTCTGCTCATTCTTTCGGCTGGCAACCTATTCAGCGCGGGCGCCGATCTGAAAGAGTTCGAGACTGGACTTGGAGAGCCCTCGCTGCAAAAGGTGCAAGCCGCGATCGAGGACGCTCCAGTGCCGGTGGTCGCGGCGATTAACGGGTTGGCGCTCGGCGGTGGACTCGAACTGGCGATGGCCTGCCACTATCGGATTGCCCACAAAAGCGCAAAGCTCGGACTGCCGGAGATCACTCTTGGCATCATTCCGGGCGCGGGTGCAACGCAGCGACTGCCGCGCTTGATCGGCGCCCGCGCGGCGCTGGAGATGATTCTGTCAGGCGTGCCTATTTCGACGGACGAAGCGAAGTCGAAGGGCTTAGTGGATGAAGTAGTGGAAGGCGATCTGCGCGAGGCCGCGTTAACTTTTTGTGAACGATTGGTACAAAACAGACTCGGCCCACGGCCCACCCGTAATCGTTCCGTCGACGCCGGCCTCAGTGAATCCGATATTGCGGAGGTTCTGCGCACGCATGCCCGCACACTAAAAGGGAGAAGTACCCAGACTTTCGTGGTTGATGCCATCAAGGCAGCGGCATTGCCGTTTGCGGAGGGCATTGCTGTTGAGGCTGAGCTCGCGCAGAAATCACTCGCTTCGCGTGAAAGCCACGCCCTTTTCCATATTTTCTTTGCCGAACGCGAATCGGGGAAAGTGGAAGGTTTACCCACGCGCCGCGAAGAGTCGGAGATCAAGCGGGTCGCGATCATCGGCGCGGGAACAATGGGAAGCGCAATCGCAATCGCGTTCGCAGACGCCGGTCGCAAGGTGACGCTGATCGATAACACGGAGGCTGCGCTCGCGCGAAGCCGGGAAATCATCGCTTCTACTTATGCATCGAGCGTCAAGCGTGGCCGCATTGTCCAGCAAATCGCAGATGAGCGGACTGCCCGAATCACCGCTGAGATGGAGCTAGCGGCCGCGGCCGATGCGGATATCGTGATCGAAGCGGTGTTCGAGGACTTAGACTTGAAGAAAGAGGTCCTGTCCAAAGTCGACTCGATTCTTCCTGCCGCACGACTGATCGCATCGAATACCTCCACTCTTTCGGTAACGGAACTTGGGCAAGCGACCAGGCATCCGAGCCGCGTGCTAGGTCTGCATTTTTTTGCTCCGGCAAACGTTACGAAATTGCTTGAGATCGTGCGCGGCAACGACACGGCGGCCGAGACGCTAGCAACGGCACTCCAGGTGGCAAAACTGCTCAAGAAAGTCCCGGTTGTATCGAAAGACGCTTTCGGTTTTATTGGCAATCGGATGATGCTCGACGGATATTTTCGTGAGGCCGAGCAACTGCTTTTGGAAGGCGCCTCGCCGATGCAGGTAGATGCGGCCCTTGAGCAATTTGGGTTTGCGATGGGACCGCAGCGCGTCAGCGACTTGGGCGGGAACGATGTCGGAACGAAGGCGCGATTGCAGCTTTACAAGCGTGAGAGCCGCCCCGATCCCTATTTCGTTATCGCCGACCGGCTCACCGAACTCGGGAGACTGGGCCAGAAGACTGGCCGCGGCTTCTACCGATATGAGAGTGGCAGCCGCGACGCAACGCCCGATCCGGAAGTGACGGCCCTGATTGAAACGCTCGCCTCGCAAAGAGGTAGAGATATCGTGCGGCGCAAGATCGAAGACGACGAGATTGTTGAGCGCTGCATACTGGCGCTGATCAACGTGGGAGCGATGGTTCTCCAGGAAGGAACCGCCTCGCGCGCGGCAGACATCGACGTGGTCTGGACCAGCGGCTATGGTTTCCCGCGCCATCTGGGAGGGCCTATGTTTTATGCCGACACGCTGGGACTTGGTCATGTCGCCGAGCGCATCCGTTACTATCACGAAAAGCTTGGCCACTATTGGCGGCCGGCAGGATTGATTGAGCGTTTGGCAGCCGCCAACTCAAGCTTCGACCAATGGGACCGGGATCTGCTATCCCGGTAGCCAGTTTTGTGAGGGCGGCATCCCAAACAGGAATCGTTTCAGTCGTGGCTAGCCTCCGCGCGGGACTGATGAGCGTTCCGCGAAGCGGTGAAGCACATCAGCCAGCTCATCCGTCATCGACAACTGCGGTGTGTGATCAGTGCTGATCTCGGCGACCTCCACGCAGGGGTTCTCGGCAATCATCCGGCGCTGCAATGCCGGACTTATCGCTCGATCCAACGTGCAAACGACGTAGTAGCGGCTGATATCGTCGAGGGTTCCTGGCGGAATGGATACAGGCGTCGCAAATGGCGCGACCGGTTGCGGACGGTGTTGTTGAATCGCCCAGTCGGCAACATGCTCCGCACAGCACTCGTACAAAGCGGGACGCGAGGCGGCAGCGGGCATGACGGCGACGGGAGGCTCTCCTTCGATCACAATGTTTGCCTGGACCTGATCGCCGGCTCCCTCCGGAAGCTTCGTCAAGTCGAGAAGACTCTGGCCATCGCTGGGTAAGAACGCGGTTATATATACGAGTGCTGCAATCCGCTCTGGACAGCGTGCCGCTCCGTGTGTGGCAACGATTCCTCCCATGCTGTGGCCGACGACGATGGCCGGCTCGGGATGAGATGACAGCACATCACACAATCGGTCGGCACAAGCATCCAACGTAATTTCGCTTACCGGCGTGTGATCTTCCCCCAGCCCGGGCAAATCGAAGGCCTCTACCGAATGGTCTTTTGCCGTCAATCGTTCTATCAGTGGCCCCCAGACCCAAGCACCACAAAAAGCACCATGCACGAGGACGAATCTTGCCATCTGATCTCCTTAGGTTCGGTTCATCATGTCGATAAGCCCGCGGGACCGTAAGTTTAGCCGAAGACGTGCCTCGCGCGGCGGTGCGGGACTGCGATGTCCCCCGAACGCATATAATTCCAGCTTTGCCATCCATGCTGACGAATCGACAGACCATACGCATCGAATGGGGCGATTGCGATCCGGCCGGGATCGTCTATTTCCCCCGCTATTTCGAGTTCTTTGACGCCTGCACCCGGGCATTGTTCGAACGCGCCGGCCTTTTCAAACGCGATATGTTGAAGACGTACGGGATCGCCGGCATTCCCGTCGTAGATATGAAGGCGCGCTTCATGATGCCATCGCGGTTTGGGGACGACGTCGTCGTGGAATCAGCGGTGTCAAAGTGGGGGAAGAGCAGCTTTGTTGTCCGCCACCGGTTGATGAAAGACGGCGGGATGGCGATGGCAATGGCGATCGAATGCTTCGAGACGCGGGTCTGGGTAGCGCACCCAGACGGCGACGCCGACAAATTCGAGGCGCGCTCGATTCCGGACGGAGTGAAGAAAAAGTTCGGGGGCGATTCAGAAACTCAGCTGTCGGAGTGATTCATGCGGGGAGCGCTTGAATTTCCATTATTGTTGCGCGTCTCTGTGAATGCCCGGTCAAGTGGAGCGCGGCTTTCCTCATTGTTTAAATGGACGAATTTCTTGAGCAGACGAAGAAAGATTTTCTGTTCCTTCTTGTCGAGAGCCTGCAGTAAGCGCCTGCTCAACAGGCGGCCCGACGGAAGAAGTTTTTTCAATAGGGCGACCCCTTGTGGGGTGAGTCGAAGCAGACGAAAACGCTTGCTCCTGGCGGGCACAATCCGCTTCACCAACCCGCTCTGCTCCAGACGCACTGCGAGATTCGCCGCGGTTGAGGTGTCGAGGGCACAGAGCCGAGCCAGCGTGACCTGGTCAATTCCGGGGTAATCCTGAAGAATTCGTAATACTCCATATTGAATGGGGGTCACTTCGTAACCGACGGTTGAGTAGAACATCGACACGGCGATTTGTTGAGCGCGGCGAATCAAATGGCCCGGCTGGTCATAAACATCGTTCGATAATTCACTCCCTCGCGCCTCGGCTGTTGATGATCGGCCTGGCCCGCGTTTCATCGTTTGCTTTCGCTGATTTTTGCGCTGATTTTTGTGTAAGAAGGGCTTTTCTTTAGACTTCATCCCTGCATCCAGCGCACCGCTTGCGGCGCGGAATTACATCGGTTACGCTTCCCATTGAGTATACTCAACGACCCGGTATCCCTTGTGAATGCGCCTTTGCGGCCAGTGCGGTTCTTCTCTCCTGACGTCGAACTGACCCATCAAGCTGACGGAAGTTACCTGATGCGATCCGTCGAACCGCTGGCGGATTACGACCACCGGATCGGCGCCTGGCTGGACCGCTGGGCCCTGGAGGCTCCAGATCGTGCTTTCATCATTGAGCAGACTAAGAACGAGCAGACGAAAGACGAGCAGACAAACAACGGAGAGCGGACCATTCGTTACCGCGAAGCTCGCGAGGCGGCGCTAGCTCTGGCCGAGAGTCTGCTCAGTTATGACCTCGGCCCTGAGCGGCCGATCGCGATCCTCGCCGCCAACAGCATCGACTACGCGTTGATGATTCTGGCAGCGGCGTATGTCGGAATTCCATTCGCTCCGATCGCGCCGGCTTATGCGCTTCAAACCACCGACTATCTCAAACTGTCGCACAGCTTTCGTCTGTTGACCCCCGGCATGGTGGTGGTGGACGACGGCGAAACTTATCGAGAAGCCATCGAAAGAACGCTCGGGACTACCATTCCCGTTGTCGCTCTCCGCAATGTCCCGCCGTCATCAAACATGATCAGTTTTGCCTCGCTGCGTGGCGACGGCAGCCGGCGAGATGCCGTAATGGCAGCGGCGGCGCGAGTTGGCAAAGAAACAGTCGCGAAGTATTTGTTCACTTCTGGTTCGACCGGAGTGCCAAAGGCAGTGATCAATACGCACGGGATGATTTGCTCTAACGCTCAAATGAAGCGGCAAGTAGCCCCGATCCTGGCCGACGAACCGCCGGTAATGGTCGATTGGGCTCCGTGGAATCACACCGCTGGCGGCAACAGCAATTTCAGTATTGTTCTGCACAATGGGGGCACGCTCTACATCGATCCGGGAAAACCGACTCCAACACTCTTCGGCGAGAGTCTAAAGTTGTTGCGTCGAATATCACCCACAATTTACTTCAATGTTCCGAAGGGCTTTGAACTCTTGATCCCCCACCTTGAAGCCGATCCGATATTTTGTGAAAACTTCTTTCGGCGGATTAAATTTTTGTGGTACGCAGCGGCATCGATGCAGCCGTCAACCTGGAACGCTCTCGAACAACTGACGGTGAAAACCGTCGGTCAAAAGATTTTGATAGTCAGCGGCCTCGGCATGACCGAGACAAGTCCCATCGCTCTGTTTGGCAACCTGTACTCGACCGGACCGGGAGTCGTTGGGATTCCGGTGGCCGGAATGGACCTTAAGCTGGTGCCGCATGACGACAGCTTCGAGGCTTACTATCGTGGCCCGAATGTCACTCCCGGCTATTGGCGGGATCGAGCCGCCACGGAGTCGGCCTTCGATGAAGATGGCTTCTTCCGCTCGGGTGATCTGCTTAGCTTCATCGATCCGGAAAATCCGCGGGCGGGTTTGCGCTTTGATGGCAGAATCAGCGAAGACTTCAAGCTGACATCCGGCACACGCGTCAGCGCCGGCAAGCTGCGCTTGACTGCACTCGATGCGCTGCGGCCGCTGGCGAACGAAGTTGTGATCGTGGGCGCCGATCGCGAAGATGTGCGTATGCTCATCTTTCCCGATTGGGAGGCGTGCGCCGAGGTCGCTGGTCTCGATCGCAATGCAACACCGGCACAGGCGGCCTCAAACGAGACGTTGCAGCGGATTTTCCGCGAACGATTGATGGAGCTGGCCGCTACTGGAACCGGCAGTTCCAACCGGATTGTCGCGGCGTTATTGGTTGACGTGCCACCTTCCGGCGCGGCCGGAGAATTGACGGAAAAAGGTACAGTGAATAGTCGGGGGTTGCAACGGAACCGCCCTGAACTGCTCGATATCCTCTTTGGGGAAACGGATGATCGAGTTCTGCGC
>JBAVAA010000442.1:0-8437 GCA_049585515.1 Terriglobales bacterium
CGGGGCTCAGCTAATGCGGACTAACTGCTCCTTGTAACTCGCCCAGCCGTACGGTTAGAAAATTCAGGTATTCGCCCATACCCTCCCCACTCTTGGCGGAGAGCTTGAACACCGGCATCCCGGGTCGCACTGCCTGGATGTTCCCGTACGCCGCCTGCCAGTCGAATTCGACGGCGGACGCCAGGTCCATTTTCGTAACCACAGCCACATCGGCGCTGTTGAAAATTGTCGGGTACTTAAGCGGCTTATCCTCCCCTTCAGTCACCGAGATAAGCACCAGCCGTAGACTCTCCCCCAGATCATAAGACGAAGGACAAACCAGGTTCCCCACATTTTCGACGAAAAGAAAATCCAGCTTGTTAAGGTCCCATTCCTGCAGCGCATTCTGCACCATCGCGGCTTCGAGATGGCATAGCGTGCCCGTAGTGATCTGTTTAACCGGAGCCTGGCTGCGCGCCAACCGGACTGCATCGTTTTCCGTCGCGAGGTCGCCCACCAGCGCTGCAACACGATAACTCTGACGAAGCAGCGTCAGCGTCTTTTCCAGAAACATGGTCTTACCCGATCCCGGACTGGACACAAGGCTCACCACAAACACCCCGGCGGCCCGGAATTGCTCGCGCAGCGCGCGAGCCGCCAGATCGTTCTGTTTGAGAACATTTTTCCTGACTTCGACTAAGCGGGGTTGTGGGCACATTCTTCTATCTCCAGATCTTCCATCTCCAATGCAACGACTTCGAGTTCCTTCCCCTGCACAATCTCGGACGCGGGAGTCCCGCACTCAGCGCAACAGAATAATTGAACCGAACTAACCGGACGCGGCGCCTGACAGCTGGGACAAACCACCACTACGGGCACTTCTTCGATCTCCAGGCGCGCCCCCTGCAGCGGGGTGTCGTCGCGCGCCATCTCGAAAGCGGACAGCAGCGCTTCCTTCACCACTCCAGACAAAGCCCCAAGCTTGAGATGGATGGCGCCGACCCGGACGCCACCATGCCGCTCCGCTTCCTCTTGCGCCATTTCCACAATACTCATAGCGATGGAGAGTTCGTGCATATTCCCCTCATAAGTCGGCAAGTTACTTTTTCATGCGCTACCCGAACCAGTTACACGGGATCTGTAGGCGATTCGTATCGGGGCATGCCTTCAGGTATGCCGCAGCTCGGTTTGTATCAGGGCATGCCTTCAGGCATGTCGCAACTCGATTCGTATCAGGGCATGCCTCCAGGCATGCCGCAACTTGATTCGTATCAGGGCATGCCTTCAGGCATGCCAACAGCCGGCGCTGTGAAGAGCGCCTTTAGGCGCCGCGGCTCGCAAACGCCGCCATCGCCGCCTGCCCCAGACTGATACCTCCATCGTTCGGAGGAACGGTGTGGTTCGTCCAAATCTGCAAATCCGCCACCGGAGCAAGGCTCCGCCTAACATCCTCCAATAATAATTCGTTCTGAAATACTCCCCCGGACAGCACCACCGTATTAATTTGTTGCGCTTTGCAAATAACAACCAGAGCGTCGCACAGCCCTTGAGCCAGCCCGAGCTGAAAGGCGCGCGCAATTTCCGCACGGTTCCGTCCGCGCAGCCGGTCGCGAACCACCGATTGCAGCAAAGGCCGAAAATCCATCTCGCCGCCGGCGTAGGGGAAAGGATATGAGTCCACCAAAGGCGCGCTGCAGGCGAGTTGTTCCAGCCACATCGCCGCCTGCCCTTCAAATGTGATCTCGTCCGTGAATCCAAGAAGCGCCGCGGCTGCGTCAAAAAGCCGCCCAACGGAAGTGGTCGCGAACGTCCGCACATCTTTCCGCACCAACTCCAACGCCCGTTTGTAACGCTCCGAAAAAAAGAAAGGCGCGTCGGTCAGGTCGGGCAAGCCATCCAGTTGCGCCAAAAATCCGCTCGCCGCCTGCACTGGATACTGCGCCGCTGCATCCCCGCCCGGCAGCGCAGCACTCCGCAAATGGGCAGCCCGCTCAAAGCCGGCCGTAATACTGCCTGCGAAAATTTCGCCGCCCCAAATACTGCCGTCGTCTCCATAGCCGGTTCCATCGAAGCTGACTCCCACAACGCGTGTATCCCAAGCACCGTGCTCGGCAAGCACGGAAGCGACATGCGCGCGATGATGCTGTACCGCATGATGTTGGACCGGCAATGTCTGCGGGTCTCCAAACGCCAAAGCGTGCGCTGTCGAGACATACTGCGGATGCAAATCGTGCGCCACCACAAGTTCTTCGGGGCGCACCTCATACATCGATATCAAGTCCTGGATCGTCTCCCGGAACGCCCGCCGCGATGGGTAGTCGCCCAAGTCGCCGATGTGCTGGCTGACAAAAGCCTGGCCTTCGACCACCAGGGTAATGGCATTTTTCAAATCGGCGCCCACCGCCAAAATCGGCCGCTCGCTCGGGATGGTTGCGACCGCCCCCGGAGCATATCCGCGTGCCCGTCGCAGAATGACTGGACCGAACGTTCCTGCCCGCGCTACCGAGTCATCCACCCGGCGCGCTATGGGACGCTCCCCAATCAGAAATGCGTCGGCGATTCCCGAAAGTCGGTCAAGCGCCTCTTCATCTTCATAAGCGATGGGTTCACTCGATCGATTGGCGCTCGTCATCACCAGCGCTTCCGGCGCACCCGCCGCAAACAGCAGATGATGCAGTGGAGTGTAAGGCAACATCACTCCGAGATCGTGGTTATCGGGAGCAACCCCTGCAGCAATCTTGCCGGGTTCCGCTTTCGCTGGCGCCAGCACGATGGGTCGCGCTGTCGAAGTCAGCAACCGCTCCGCGTCTTCTGAAAGCTCAACCAGATTGCGAGCAACATCCAGGTCCCTCGCCATGAGAGCAAAAGGTTTTTCCTTGCGGTATTTGCGTTGGCGCAAAGCAGCGACAGCCGCAGTATTTGACGCATCGCACGACAGGTGATATCCACCGAGCCCTTTCACCGCCAGAATGCTGCCGCCATTGAGAAGCTCCACAGCCTCGCGGATGCCCTCGTCGACGCCCTGCACGATCCGCGTGCCAACACGCAGCGAATAGACAGGTCCGCACTCAGGGCAAGCCACCGGTTGCGCATGAAAACGGCGATTGCCCGGATCGCGATATTCCGCGTTGCAGTATTCGTCCAACGGCCAACGTTGCATCGTGGTGTTGGGCCGGTCGTAAGGCAAACCGACGACAACCGTGTAGCGCGGACCGCAATTCGTACAATTGATGTAGGGATACCGGTAGCGGCGGTCCGCGGGATCGAATAGTTCTTTCAGGCATGCATCGCAAACGGGCAGGTCGGGAGAAATGCGCACCGTGGGCCGGTCATGCCGCTGGCTCTCGCGGATGGTGAATTCTTTGACGCCTGTCGGATCCGCCGGGCGAACTTCGACAACAGCGATGCTGGCTGCGGGAGGAGTTTGCGTCTTCAGGTCCTGAACAAAAGCCTGCAGCCGCAACTCGTCGCCTTCCAGATAAATTTCAACTCCTTCTTCGCCATTCAGCACCCATCCGGCGAGGGTATTGGCGCGCGCCAAACGATAGACAAAGGGACGAAAGCCAACGCCCTGCACCACCCCGCGGACTCGAATCGTACAAGCGCTGGCCGCAATAATTCCCATGTCACTGTAGCCTCACTCCGCGTTCACCATGCAACTGTGGCCCTGCCAGCCGATTTGAATTACCTTGCCATCTTCCACTAACAGGGGGACGCTGCGTTGTCCCGGCGCAAGGCCGCTCATGCGGCGGCGCGCTTCCGCGTCGGCCTCAACGTCGTACTCGACAAAATCGGAGCGCTTCCACTCGAGCCACCCCCGCATCTCTGCCGTATGCGGACAGCGCGCCGCGCCGTAGAGTTCAAGCTTGGCCACGGTCAAGTACCTCCAACATTTCGCGGATGATGTGGTAAATCGAGGCTTGCACTTCCTGGATGCGCGGTATGTAGTCGCATCGCACAACAACGGGAAAGTCGGCCAGATTTTTGCGCAGAATTTCACCACCGTCATAACCGAGCAGCGCAACGGTCAGCATTTTGCGCTTGCGGGCCTCTTCCAAAGCCATAATGATGTTGCGCGATCCACCGCTGGTGGAGATACCGATGGCAACATCCTCCGGCCGCCCTTGTGCGATGAGTTGGCGTAGGAAAATAACCTCCGTACCCACGTCATTGGCCACCGCCGTGATATTCGCGGGCTCAAGCGACAGCGAGACCGCAGGAATCGGACGATAGCCAGCCGGCGGCAACACGCAGTCGATGGCCAAATCATTCGCATCGGTCGCCGACCCTCCATTGCCGAATAGGATGAGCTTGCCGCCTTGCAGCAAGCGCTCATGAATCGCCAACGCCGCGCTGCCGATTGCCTCCGCTTGTTCCTGCGCCACTTGCGCGCGCAGCACCGAATCATCCTGCACCTTCATCCGGATCGAGGCCGCAACCTGAGTTACTAACTCATCTGTCTCCTGCCTATCTTGACCGAGAAACGGGTACAGGAATCCAGCTTCTCCCACATCGTGCCCCAATTCGCGATGCTCCAAAAATACGTGCACACTCTCCCACAACGTATGGTAAAGAATCTCAATCATCTCCTGGTGGATAAATGGATCCTTGGTGAAGGCTTCGACGGAATAGTTACCCTGGCCGCTGCTCTGAACGCTGCCGCGAGCATTGCCTTGAACAGCGGGAAGCGCAAACGTCAGCGCATTTTGCGTCTGAGCGAACTGCAGGGCCGATCGAACTTCCTCGTCTCCTCCCGGAGGCCCGAATCCCATCACAATGTCTTCCGGATGAAGAATCGTTTCCAGCCATGGCCGGAACATCATGGAAATATCGAGTGCCGGGAGCGCTCGCTTCCCCACAATCACGGGATGAACAAATTCCACCGAGACATGTTGCGCGTCGGTCGTGTAGGGCCCTTGTCCAAATGCCAGCAGGCGCCCGCCTCGAAGGAAACGTCCGGACATCGACCGGCAGGCCTCTGCCAGCCGGATGGCTTCGCGAGAAAAAAACTCCTCCACGATTTGATTCCGTTGGAGCAGCCGCTCTGAGATTCGAGAAGTCAGCTGCGTCGCCAATCCATAAGTTGCCTGCATCGTCTCGAGCCCGTTGAACCAGAGCTTTTCAGTTCGTTGAAAAACTCGATGTTGCCCTTGTTGGGTGGCGCAGCGGTTTACCGCTGCGATAATGCCTTGCTCTGAAAAAGGCTTTAGCCGCTGAGGGACCGCTCTCGCCCTCCCCAAATGCCTAGCAAATGCGCGGCAGCGGATCGCCGACCAGCATATCGATAATCCTGCTGCCACCATAGCGTGTGGTAACCAGAACCGCGCCTGACGGTTCTTCCCGCACTTCTCCAATCGCCTGGGCGTGCTCGCCGCCCGGCGCCAGGCTCAAGGCATTGAGCGCAGCATCCGCGTATTCCGGCGCCACCACCGCGAGGAACTGCCCTTCGTTTGCAATATGCAACGGGTCCAGTCCTAACAGTTCGCAAGCGCCGCGCACCGCATCATGCACCGGGATCATTTCCTCCTGCAGCACGATCCCATATCCGCAATCGCGGGCCAGTTCGTTGAGAGAAGTGGCGACCCCGCCGCGTGTCGGGTCGCGCATCCAGCGGACACCCGGCCCCGCCGCATTGACCAAAGCTTCGACCAGCGGAAGAACGGAGCGCGTGTCGGACCGAAGATCGGCCTCGAGGTCAAGTTCGCCGCGCGCCAAAAGAATAGTGATGCCGTGATCCCCGATGGGCCCCGAAAGCAGAATCCTGTCGCCCGGACGAACCGACCGGGCATCGACCTTCACACCCGGCAAAGAGCGTCCAATGCCGGTCGTCGTGATGTACATGAAATCGGCTTTGCCGTGCTCGACAACCTTCGTGTCGCCGCCCGCAATCCTTACCCCGGCTTTGCGCGCCGCATTTCCCATCGCGCGCACCTCTCCCTCAAGCACAGGAGTAGGCAGTCCCGCCTCAAGCACATAAGTGACGACCATCGCCTCGGCCCTCGCTCCTGAAACCGCCAGATCGTTCACGGTTCCATTAACGGCCAGTTCTCCGATGGATCCTCCAGGGAAACTCAGCGGCTTGATGACGAAACTGTCCGTTGTAATTGCGATTCGGGTGCCGTCGAAATCCAGATGGGCCGCGTCTCCTAGCGGTTCTGCTTCCGAAGCGGATGCGAAAAGAAGCGGAGCAAAAAGGCCCTCGACCAGACGGCGGCTGGCCTTGCCTCCGGCTCCGTGCGCCATCTCGATCTGAGGTTCACGAAAGCGGACCTTGGGTGAAGTGCTGGTGAGTAAACTCCCGGTGGTTGAATTGTCGGCGGGCGAGCTGGAGACCGGGCTGTCCGCCGCAACTCTTACGCCGCTGACGTTATGCCCGTCACCATTGCCGTTTTGCCCGTCTTGCGGTGTTCGTAGTTGAAGTACGCTGCGCATGATCCCTCGGATGAAACCATAAGTGCGCCAATCGGATGCTCAGGCGTGCACTCCTTGGCAAAAAGCTTGCATTGATGCGGCTTGAGCACGCCTTTCAGCACCTCTCCACATTGCGCCGCCTTAGGATCGGTTACCCGCACTCCTGGAACTTCGAATCGCTGCTCCGCATCCCACTCCGCATAACTATCTCGGATGCGCAAAGCCGACTGCGAGATGAAACCAAGTCCTCTCCACTCAAAATATGGCCGCAACTCGAAAACCTCTGCCATCGCCCGAAGCGCGGCGCGATTTCCCTCCCAAGGCACCACCCGCTTGTACTGATTCTCGATCTTCGCCTCTTTGTCCCGAAGCTGGCGCAGCACCATCACAATCGACTGCAAAATATCCAGCGGCTCAAACCCCGAGACCGCAACAGGCTTGTTCTCATTTTTTGCTATCCACTCATACGGCCGGCAACCAATCACCGTCGATACATGCCCCGGGCCGATGAACGCGTCAATCCGCATGTCTGGAGAATCCAGGATGGCCCGGATCGCCGGAATAATCGTGACGTGATTGCAGAACACCGAAAAATTGTGGATGCCCTGATTCTTCGCACGCACCAGCGTCAGCGCCGTCGATGGCGCCGTGGTCTCGAATCCGATGGCAAAGAACATCACGTGCTTGTCCGGATTCGCCTGCGCCAGCTTAAGCGCATCGGAAGGAGAATAGACGATGCGAACGTCCATTCCGCGGGCCTTATGTTCCAGCGGACTGCCCTGCGTGCCCGGCACCCGCATCATGTCGCCAAACGCGGCAAAGATAATGTTGGGATCATGCGCGATAGATAGACCATCGTCGATTCTTCCCATGGGCAGCACGCAGACCGGACAACCCGGCCCGTGAATGAGTTCGATGTTCGACGGCAGCACATCCTTCAACCCAAAGCGATAAATAGCGTGCGTATGCCCGCCGCATACTTCCATAATGCGGTAGTGCCGCTTCGGATCGGCAAGCCGCCGGATCTCTTCCGAAGTCTTCGTAATGACTTCAGGTTCACGAAACTCATCAACAAATTTCATATCCAATTCTTTGACGGACAATGGAGCGCCGGGCGTCCCCGCCCGGTCCGCGTCTCGCGCTTTTCGAGACGTGGGCCCTGGCTTCGTATGAGGGCATGCCTGCAGGCATGCCGCAAATCCGAAAATTACGATGCCCCTTTAGGGGCCGACTCACGAACTCCCTTATCCTCGCCGTTCTCCAGCCCGTACCCTTCAATCTCCTGCATCGCCGCTTCCGCCTCTCCGAGCATCCGCAGCGTGCGCATCTGGTCCAGAGCATCAGACTCGCTGATCTTGCTCATGGCAAAGCCGACATGAATCAGCACCCAATCGCCCTTCACCGGCAAGTCATCCTGCAACAGTCCCAAATCAACCTTCCGCCGGACCCCGACCACGTCAATCATGGCGGCCGTCGGCTGGTCGGGAAAAAGCTCAACGATTTGTCCCGGTATGGCTAAGCACATGGCAGCTACTCTTTCTTTGGATCCGGCGTCTTTTGATCCGGCATCTTTCGTGCCAAAAAATTAAACGAAAATTTCACCTCGTCCTTCACCTTCAGCGTTCCCCCCGCGACGGACGCCAGTTTCAGCCCATAATCCGTCTGCCGAAGCGAAAAGTTTCCAAAAGCCCGCAATGATTCGCCATCCAGCACCAGCCGAGCGGGCACAGCCTGTGTGCGCGTGACCCCATGCAGCGTCAAATCGCCGTTAAGGATAATCGAATATTGCCCATCGCCGCCCGTAGTGGTCGCGACGTTCGAGCATTCATAAACGATCTCCGGATACGTCGGAGTCTCAAGAATCTCCTCGTGCATCGTCCGTTCCATCTCGCGCCGGTCCTTGTCGGAAAGATCGTCTTTCACCGTCAACGCCGCCGCTTTGACAGTAATTTTGAGCGACGATTCCTCAAGATCCTCGGAGTTCACGTGTGCTTCGCCCGAGAAATCGCGAATCGCGATCGTCGGATTATGGCCAAAAGCCGACAGC
>JBAVAA010000443.1:0-1690 GCA_049585515.1 Terriglobales bacterium
GCCCGGTATTACTCCACTGCGAATCTGATTTTTCTCCCCAGTAACGCCACTCATCCCATTTCTCACTAATTACTCTTGCCATATAAGGAGCACATCGTGCGTCCGATATTTGTAGCCTTTGTTGTAATCGTCTCGTGGATATCTTTCGCCAACGCGCAGGAGGAATTTCCCGCTTCTGCCAGTTTGTGGGCGAAAGGCAGTCTGTCTCAACAAGAGCCAGAAACGCCGGGCAACATGCAAGGCATGAATATGCCGGGCATGGAAATGTCCCAGCCGGTGCCCGCCTGGATGCCATCTCCGCATAACGGTTCAGGCACTGGGTGGCAGCCTGCGGCAGCGGCAACGCCAATGTGGATGAAGTCGGCGAACGGCTGGCAACTGATGGCCCACGGTGTCGTCTTTGTGGATTACAACCAGCAGGCAGGTCCGCGCGGCGAGGGCAAAGCGGAGTCGGTCAATTGGCTCATGCTGATGGAGCAGCACAAACTCGGCAAAGGCAGCATCCTGTTTCGCGAAATGTTTTCCGCCGAGTCTCTTACTGCGCCGCATCCCGGATTTCCCGAATTATTCCAGACGGGCGAAACCTATCACGGTCAGCCCCTGGTCGATCATCAGCATCCCCACAATGTCTTTGCAGAGCTGGCGCTTGATTACACGCTCCCAATCGGCGACGGATTGTCGTGGGAATTTTACGGTGCCGCGGCGGGTGAGCCGGCCCTTGGTCCCGTGGCCTACATGCACCGCGCATCGGCTTCGGAGTTGCCCATCGCCCCTCTATCGCATCATCTCCAGGACTCGACTCACATCAGCTTTGGAGTGCTCACCACCGGCCTCGTCATCGATCGGGCCCGTCTTGAGGTGGAAGGCTCGGCATTCAATGGGCGCGAACCGGACGAAAAGCGATACACCATCCAGTTCGCGCCGCTTGATTCCTGGTCGGCTCGCTTGAGCGCAGCGCCGTCACGGAACTGGACGGCGCAATACAGCTACGGGCGACTGGAACATCCCGAGGCACTTGAACCGGGAAGCCAGCGCCGGCAGACGGCTTCGATCGAATACGTGTTGCCGTTCGTAAGCGGCTCCTGGGCGACGACGCTGGTGTGGGGACGGGTGCACAAGGAAGTGAATGATCACAATCTGAACAGTTACTTGCTGGAGACGACGGCCAACTTTAAGCGGCGCAATTATGCATTCTCGCGTTTGGAGCTGGTGGACAAAGACGAATTATTTCCCGACAATCCTTTGCTTCCGAGCTTCCGCATTGGAGCGTACACATTCGGAGGCGCGCACGATCTCGTTCAGAAGAGGTTCTGGCAGTTGGCCTTGGGCGCGGACCTTACGCTGTACTCGAAGCCGTCGACACTCGATTCCGCTTATGGACGAAACCCAATTTCGTTCCAGGTATTTCTGAGGGCACGCCCGACTTTAAGCCATCACCAACACAAAAGCTGATCGAGAGCCGACGTTCGCCGAAGCGCCTCCGCAACGGGGCCAGCCAATATTTTCATCAGCGTTCGACATCGAACATACCGAAGATGGCGGTGGTTGTAATACTGCCGTTTCGAATGAATAAAGCCGACACCGACCGCATCCACGAGCTCTGTTCGCTTATTGCGGACGAGCAGGATCGACAAAAGTTCACGGAACTTTGCAAAGAGCTGAATCGCATCTTGAGCTCTAAGGAACAGCG
>JBAVAA010000444.1:0-7157 GCA_049585515.1 Terriglobales bacterium
TTGTCTGATCCTTGACGTCGTCATGCCGGGCGTAACGGGACTCGATCTTCAACGACAATTGAAGCTTCGGGGTCCAGCGCTTCCAATCATCTTTATCACCGGTCAGAAGGACGAAGGAATTCGGAAGAGAGCGCTTGAACAAGGAGCGGTGGGATTCCTGCTCAAGCCAGTCATAAGCGCAGTTCTGTTGGAGGCTGTCAATGTTGCACTTCGAGGAAACTGACAGTTCCCACCCGGCAAACCGGGGGGATAAAACGAGCGTGGCGAGATCACTTGGTCATGCAGTGGACTCATCACCAGTGCCGACTGCGAGGCCTATCGTGTTCGTCGTTGACGACGACGTCTCAGTGCGTGAAGCGCTGGAGTTATTAATCCGCAAGATAGGCTGGCAGCCAGAGATTTTCGCATCGGCACAGGAATTCCTCGATCGCCCTCGTTCACTTGTTCCGAGCTGTCTTGTTCTTGACATTTCTCTCCCAGGCCTCAGCGGTCTCGAACTTCAGAAGCGTATTGCGGTTGAGCGGACGGACATGCCGATCATTTTCATCACCGGTTATGGCGACGTACCCAAATCAGTCCAGGCCATGAAAGCGGGCGCGGTTGAATTCTTGACGAAACCAGTCAGTAATGAAGATCTATTGGCGGCCATCCGGCAGGCCCTTGAACGGAGCCGTGCCGCTCTCGATCATGCGGCGGAAATCCAGGAACTCCGGGACCGTTATGGGTCGGTTTCGCCTCGCGAACGGCAAGTGATGGCGTTGGTGGTTTCGGGCTTATTGAATAAACAGGTCGCTGACGAACTCGGCATCAGCGTGATTACCGTAAAAACGCACCGGGGCAAAGTGATGCAAAAGATGAAGGCTGACTCGCTCGCTGGGTTGGTTAAGATGGACGCCAAACTCCGTGCGGCATCTGGACGAAAAGGCTGACCAGCACAACTTCCAGTCCCGCTTTGACATCTGTGGAAACATCAGCAAAAGGCGACATCGAAATACTCCTTATCTTCGTAATTGGATTACAGCACGTAATGAAACTGTGGTGCGCCATACGTAGCACATCCGTTTTTCTAGCGGAAACCGGCAGCCTTCGCGACGACGGCATTGCTTGCTTCCTCGATTAGTTGCACGATGTCATCGGGGCGAGTTGCAATAGAAGCGTGGCTCGTTGGCAACGTAATCGTCCTTCTTGCGTTGATTCGCTCCGCCATCCACTTTTCGGTCTCGGTAGGAATCAACCGGTCATCGGCCGAGATCTGATACCAACTGGGCTTTACTTTCCACGCCGGCGTCCCCGACTTCTCTTCGAAGCAACGCGTCGCGGTTGGCTTCTGCGTAAGTGCCCATACTAGCGATTCTGTTCGGTCTTCGAGATCGTGACAGAAAGTCTCGTGAAACTTCTCGACCTCGATCCACAAAAAACCATACTTGTCCTCACGAATATTAGCCGCGCCCTCGGGTGGTGGCCGCCGCGCCCAAAGGCTCTTGAGACTCTCTCCTTCATCAAGAGCAGGTCCTGCCAAATAGACGAGGCCGACGACATTTGGCGTGAGGCCAGCGCCCTTGATGACTGCGCAACCATAAGCATGGCCGACTAATAGCGTGGGGGCATCCTGCGCAGCGGCCATTTTGATGGTCCGGTCGATATCGTCGGACAACGATGTCAGAGGGTTCTGTACCGCGAAGACGCGGTAGCCTTTTTCATGCAGGGGAGGAATGACATGCCGCCAGTGCGAAGCGTCGCCCCAGGCGCCGTGCACCAAGAGGATGTTCGGTTTCTCCGTCATCACCGTACTCCTTTCTTTCGACTTCACTTTTGTGCCGACTGCGCTGCTGAAGGTAACGGCCAGTCCTAGGGCCTACCCATAATATGGAGGTGAGCCCAAGGAGTACCTGCCCACATGATGTAAGCGCCCGTTGGCTTGTGAGTCGTAGGCAGGCCCGTGGTTTTGGGATCAAAGGGCCAAAGAATCATCCAATGTGGTCCGATTCTGATGGGTGCGTCAGTTTTGTCGAACGGGTCGGAGTCGCTTCGCTGCGTCGCTCCCGCGAGCATGTATTCGACGCCGGGAACGGTGGTAGTCGGCTTTGCCTTGTGTCCCTCGAAATCGAGATTCCATTGCTTTGCGACTCTGTCCTCACACATCGGAGGTGATCCGATGCCGTTCGGGTCTCCCGGCAGGCACGTGAAATCATTGGTTCCCAGCCGGAGGACTTTCATCTGTCCCTGGGCGTCCATCTCAGCGACCGTGGCGTTTTTCGTCACATTGGGAGGACCCGCGGAGAGGGCGCGCGCAATTTTGCTTTGTGCCTGCTCTTGCAAATTGGATGATGTCGAGTCAGGTGCGTTCATTTGCGCTGACGCACTGAGGCACGTGAGGGCAAGCATTAGAGAAGCAATCCGGGCAGATAGCAATGATCGCAGGCTTCGAAACATAAAATTCCTCCATTCTGTTGTCAGACTTCGTCTAATCACCGACCTCGAATCGTCGGCCTGAAGATTTCGATTGGGCTTTGTGTCTTTGAGCATGTCATAGGGAGATCTCATCACCACCGTTGAAGGAAGGCAATTGGACCATGGTATGAACGCAGTACTTTGGCTCACCTAGGGATGCTCGCCATCCAGTCTCTACGTCTTCCCCACAGTTCCGGGGGCTTGGTTCGGTATTGCCTCATCGCTCGCGCGACGTAGGTTCCACCGACTGATCTTCCGGCACATAGCCGCGCCGGACGCCCAATTTGCAAGAGCTCCGCCGATTTTCATTCCAACCCCCTGGTGTATTCGGTTCCGTCACAGCCGCATGGCAGCAATAATGTCATCCCTAAAATCCTTTCCATGCGCGTGGATTATGTGGAAACAGTGCTCACTCGACGTATCGCGCAACGTGATACCCAGTGAATGCAATCCCAACCTCGCGAACCCACCGGCCTTTGGGTTATCACCCCATTCCGATTTCGAACTCCTTATTGGACAGCCATCGGACAGTCGACGTGCAGATCCGTTTTCGGAGAAACTTGCCAATCAATGAAACGTCGGTCGACAACGATGATCCCAACCAGTCGTATAGTTCCCTTGCTGTGTGCGCCAAATGGTTGGTCATTGATCGACACGCGCGATACATACGCTGTCTGCGAGAGTCACTTAGGGAGCAATAAGGAATCCTAAGGATCGTTAGGTTATGAGTCCAAAAATACTAATGGTTTCAACAACTTACAAGACGCGGGTGGCCCTCGAAAAGCCTTGTAAGTAGGGTTAAGGAGTCGTTATTGGACAGTTAAAGGACAGCGAACGAGTGTCGGAACTTGCATTGATTCCGGATCAATTCAGCTGCCTTTTTGCGTTTGGCTATCGATAATTTCATGAGCACAACCTCCATCGAGTCGGCCCCCCGCTGCCAAGGTAGAGTCTCTAAGCTGCAAAATTGTCGTCGCGGAGATCCGTATGAGATCCTCGGCTTTCTTGGCAGCCGCTAGCTTCAGTGTTTTCCACTTCTCCGGAGCATCCTTGTAGGGCGACTGGAATTCTGCTGCGGCAGCGTAGTCGCACTCTGCGTCCTGGGGATCGTTATCGTCGGGCATCAGAATGGCGGTTGCGGTCGCGCCTCCGTAGTTCGCAGCGAGCGAGTTCGTGACGTATAAATCGCAATGCTTACAGTCAGGGTTGAAATTGAATACAACGCTTCCACTATCTTGTTGGTGGAGATACCCACCGCAGGCGCACTTCCAATCGGGTGTTCTAAAGCTCACGAAGCGCTCAATGGCATCGATAAGCAGAATCCTGTCCCCGTTCTTCGCTCGTACAAACGCGTGACCTGCTTCATGACATGCGGAGTATGCTATTGACTTCTCGTTCATTGGCTACACCATCCTCTGTTGTAGCGCATTGCAAATGTGACAACTGCGACCAGCAATCGATGTTTTAAAGAATTTGGGTCAAAATACTTTTGGATTCCGTCGTCCACGAGACCGCGCCTGCAGACATCATCTCAACGAGGCAATTGTCTTGAATCAGAATTGTGGACAACCGGTTCGGTTTTATTCTGCTCCCTGCAGATCGAGAACTGTTTTAGCGGTCGTCTACGGGCGAAGCTTTCGGCACCGCCGGTAAGGGCTCGCCCGCCAGTCGTTTTTTCACCAGCCTGGCGAGAAAGTCCGTGAAGGGCGCAATGTCCTCGCCGACACTCGCTTTTTCGAGAGCATTCACGTAGGCGTGGCGGTCGGTCACCGGAATGACCGTCCACGGGTATCCACCCGACGCCATCATCGTGTTCATCAGGAAGCGCCCGACGCGGCCGTTGCCGTCCATATAAGGATGGATGTAGACGAAGATGAAATGCCCGAGCACAACGCGGACAGCCGGATGCGGCTCTTCGCGCAGAAGGTCGAAGAACGCCGGCATGGCGTCCCTCACCGCGTCCCGGTTCAGCGGCACATGCATTGACTTGCGGATATAGACCTGGCCATTGCGGTAGCCCGCGAGATCGGCGGGCTTCAGCAGGCCGACGGTGACGCTCGGCGCGAACAGCTCTCGATACCACGTGCCGTGGTCCGCGTCCGCGACCTCTCCCGGATTTTCCCCCTTCAGAATTTTGCCTAGGCTTTTCTGCACGGCCTGAAAGGCCTGCCAGTAGCCCCGCGCCGCCATGGCGTTCCGTTGATCTCGGTCTCCCTCGTCAGCTTCCGGGTTCCACCGCCCCCTACGGACTCGTTCGATAAGGTCTGGCGTGACGCGGTAGCCCTCGATCGAGAGCGAATGGTAGGCGTCCGTGACATAGGCGTCGTTGACGCGCTTGAGGTATGCCTCGATATTGCGCGGTCGGCCCGGTGCTTTTGGGAAGCGTTCGATGATCGGCTCGCGCATTTTCTGCCAGAGGAGCCGCAGCCTGTTTACGTAAGGAGAGGCTTCGCGGGCTCCGATGACCAGGGAGGGCTTGTCCGTAAAGGGATCGTTCTCCCGCACGGCGTAGCCGGCTGCCGTCATCGCTTTCACGATGTCGTCCGCGATGCGGTCGCGTCCGGTGTTGCGGAAGGCACCGGCCAAACGTCCTGCGATCACCGTGTGACCGCCCTCAAGGAGTCGGCGGAGAAGGCTGGAGGCGTCCCGGATCATCGGCAACACCGCGCGGACATCCGTCGTGTTGTTCGAAAAATAATTGGGCGAGCACGCGATCAGTGCTGATTCCACCGAGAACAGCTGCAGGCCGGCCTCTTCCTTCCGGTCCGCCACACCCGGCAGTGCGATGCGAAGCTCCAGCAGGGACGTGCCATGCGGGAGTTTGGTGACCTTGTTGCCGGCGCGCGGCGACCGCGCCGCGAGCTGGCCGGGCACGGTCCAGTTGCCGGCATGAAGCGAAAGCGATTGTTCCGGCGACAGGCACCAGCGCGCGCCGAAACGCGCTTCCAGATACGCGCCGCAGAAACGCCAGAACGATGCGTACCAGGCCGTGCTATCGCCTTTCACTTCGTCAGGGCGGCTCGGGATATACCAGCCCTTGATGACTTCCTGGAGGAAGCCGTTGTGCTGGAGACGCTCCCGGTGCGTGCGTGACAGGTCGCGCGCCCGGATCGCCCCCGCCCCTTCCGCGGTCTGGAGGTTCCGCAGGATTTCGAGGGACTGCGCGAGTTTTTCAGGGGGTCTGGCCATAGCCGGTTTCCTTCAGGCTTCGTGCTCCCATTATCCCTTTGTGTTGTTCCGTATTTATACTATTGCGCTGTACGATTATTCTCCTATTACGTTGTACCATGTTTATCTTATTGTGTCGAGAGAGGACTGGTCTGGCCCGCCTGGAAGTGCGCCCCGTACCCCGCCGCAAGTGCAATAGCTTAGACTCAAACAACATGCTCAACCGGGGCTGTGCCTATACCACAATCATCAGCAGCAAATCTCACGGGCGAACCCTGCTCTCCCACTTGGCAAGCCTTTACCCACACTCAACCCCACAAGCCTGGCAACAAAATCTGACCAACCGCGAAGTCAGCGTCAACGGCATCACCGCCGGTCTTCTACACGCCCCACAGCCAACTCAGGACGTTTACGGCGAGGACGGCAATCCCTGTTCCGGCGGCGACACCCGCCAAGGCCTTCTTTGCGCCGGGTTCGCCGTGGGCGAAACCGTACCTACAGGTCTGAAATTGGGACTTGGCGGGATCCGGTGGCACACGTTCCGCCACACATATCGTGCTTGGCTGGACGAGACCGGAGCACCCGTGGGCGTACAGCAGAAACTCATGCGACACGCGCACGTCTCAACCACGATGGACCAGTACGGCAATGCCTCGGCCTTGGCCAAGCGCAAGGCCAATCGGCCCATCGTGCAACGCCTCTTGCAAAGGCCTGCCAATCAAGAGGTCTCCATTCAATAAATAAGGGGAACTGTGTGTCAGTTCCCCTTATTGGACAGTTTTGGACAGTTGCTGCAAGTGCCCAATGGCCCGTATCTCTATGATTGCGTTGGTTGCGGGGGGTGGATTTGAACCACCGACCTTTGGGTTATGAGCCCAACGAGCTACCAGACTGCTCCACCCCGCATGAAAAGAATAACACAGCAGGATGAAGCAGCGTCGACTGGCCGTCAGTTCTTCGCCCTAGCCTAACGCGCGCGGCGCAACTCGCGGCTCTCCGTCTTTCGCGCTCACTTCATGTTCACTTTCGCGCTAGTGGCTCAGCGGCTTGCGTTCGCAAGCGTCTACGATTTTCTTGGGATCGATAGCCTCCCGGTCAACCTGTTCCTCTAGAATCTTCCCATCCTTGCCGATCAAGAAATTGACCCGGCGCGCGGCTTTGTATTTATCGACGTAGATACCGTATTGGCGGGTCACGTCCCCTCCCCAATCGCTCAGCAGCGGGAAGGTGACGCCGATCTGGTCGGCAAAGGCTTTGTTGGCGAACGGGCTATCCATGCTTACACCCAGGACCTGGGTGTCGGCGGCTTCCAGTTTTTGCAGATTCTGCTGGAAGGCCTTCATCTGCGCGGTTCAACCCCCGGTGAAAGCAAAAACATAGAAAGCCACCACGACGTTGCTCTTGCCGCGATACTGGCTCAGGGTAACGTCTTTCAGGCCGCTGCCATCGAAATACTGCAGTTTGAAGTCGGGAGCATCGTCACCCACCTTCAGTTTCAGAGGCGTCGGCTCCGGCTTGGCCTGGGCTTGGTTCTGCGC
>JBAVAA010000445.1:0-13452 GCA_049585515.1 Terriglobales bacterium
GAAGACTGGTCTCCGCGCAGCGCTTCAATCCCAGCCATCTGGGTGAAACTGGCAGTGCAGGAAATAGAGTTGGTCGAAAGCCGAGCAATGGGCACCGCGAGATCGGGACGCATTACTCCGTAGCCCATTCGCCACCCAGTCATCGCATACGTTTTCGAGAAGCCGTCGAGCAGAATGGTGCGCTCTTTGAACCCTGGCACGCTCATGATGGAAAAATGTTCCCCCTCAAAGAGCAACCGGCTATAGATTTCGTCCGACAGAATGAGGATGTTGCGATCACCGATGGCCTCGGCGATTTCAAGTACATCTTTTTTCGTAAGCACGCCGCCAGTCGGGTTGTGCGGCGAATTCAGAATAATCAGCTTGGTGCGGTCGGTGATCAGCGAGGCCAGTTCCTTGACGTCCACCGAAAAATCGCGCGCTTCGCGCAGCGGAATCGGAATCGCCTTGCCGAGCGAATAATTGATCATCGACTCGTAGATGGGGAATCCCGGATTGGGATAGATGACTTCATCCCCAGCCTCAATCAACGCCAACATCGTAAAGAAAATAATTGGCTTGCCGCCGGGTACAACAACAACTTCCTCGCTCGAAACCGGGACTCTGCGAGTCCGGCTCACATACTCAGCAATGGCCTGCCGCAGCTCGGGAAGTCCGGCCGCGGGACCGTAATGCGTCCATCCCTTGTGGAGCGCATCGACTCCAGCCTCGACCACATTGGCCGGCGTGTCGAAGTCGGGTTCGCCAATCTCCAGGTGAATGATTTCCTTGCCCTGCTTCTCCAGCGCGCGGGCGCGGTTCAGGACTTCAAAGGCGGTTTCGGTGCCAAGACGCGACATCCGGCTGGCAAGACGCAATTCGTATTGAGTCATAGTTGGCATATCGGCGGCTAGAATTATAGCCTTTTGACGGCTGGAGTGGCTGCGCCGCCCTGAGGTTGCGGCCCAGCGCCTCAGCTATAAATTAGGGAACACGAAACTTTCCGCTGTCAAGACCCTCGCGTATGCGCGCGGCAACCACCGCTGCATCGCTGGCATCGTCCTTGATCGTGTAGCGCGCAGCTTCATCGAACGAAATGTATAGGTCACGATAGCGGCTATAGTCGGCAATCGTCCCCTCAGGACGAGACGCCGCCCGTGCCGCACACACCGTCTCACTCGGCCGCAGCACGACATAGTCGAGCGGCACATCCCTGGATTTGACTATTTTTAGCGCAGTCTCCAGAAACCATGGCGGAATGGAGAAATCGACGATGACCTCGTATCCGTAGAGCGCATAAGGCAATGCGGCTCCGGTCATCGCCGTCATAATCATTTTGAAATTCTTCTCGATCCGCCGGCTTTCCGCACCCTTGGCAATAAACGACCAGAAAGTGTCGCCTTCGATATAAGCAATTGGGTCGGGAGATAAAGCAATGAGTTCGGGTGCGACAGTGCTTTTGCCCGCGCCCACCGGCCCGGATAGAATAACGATAGGCTTAGTCATAAAGTGCAAGGTCAGAGGTGAGAGGTTAGAGTTGCAGCGGCAAAAATCTTCTGGCCCAGGCGGCAGGCGGGAGGTTTTGCTTTTTACCTCTGCAATCTGACCTCTAACCTCTAACCTCGCCCTACTCCGAGATCGTGCTCTCTTCGCTCTGTGCCCGCAACAGCTTGTCAACGGAGTACGGAGCGCGTTGAGCGGGCTCGTGGTAGTGACGCACCTGCATCTCTCCCAGCAGGCCGACGGCAAGCATATTCAATCCCGCCAGCAACAGCACCGCCGAAAACAGCATGAGCGGCCCGTGCTGGTACATGATGTCGGTATGGTGCAGAATTTTTTGCAGGATCAGCCAGAATGATACCGCGCTGCCCGCAAAAATGCTGAACATCCCGACCGTGCCAAAGAAGTGCAACGGCCGGGAAAGGTATTTGAGCAGGAAGCGAATCGTGATGAGGTCAAAGAAGACGCGGAAAGTGCGCGAGATCCCGTAATGCGAAGCGCCACGCTCCCGGACGATGTTCTTGATCGGCACTTCAACAATCGATGCGCCATACCATGATGCCAGCGCCGGGATGAAGCGGTGCAGCTCTCCGTAGAGCGGAACCTGCCCCAGGATTTCGCGGCGATAGGCCTTAAAGGTGGTGCCGAAGTCGTGAATATCAACGCCGCTCAGCTTGGCCATCAGCCAGTTGGCGCACATCGAAGGAATCCGGCGCAGCCAGAAATTATCCACGCGATTCTTGCGCCACCCGCTGACAATGTCATAACCCTCGGCAACCTTCTCCAGGAACAACGGGATGTCGGCGGGATCGTGCTGCAAATCGCCGTCCATGGCGATGATGTATTCGCCGCGCGCATGATCGAATCCGGCGGCCAGCCCGGCGGTTTGTCCAAAATTGCGCCGCAGCTTCACGACGGTAACGCGGCTGTCAACGGCCGCAATCTCATGCAGCAGCCCAAACGTCCCGTCAACGGAACCGTCATCGACCAGCACCATCTCGAACGTCTCGCCGCTAGCTTCCATCACGGATTTAAGCCGCGCGTACAGGTCGGTGACGTTTTCCTGCTCGTTGTGGAGAGGCACTACGATTGAGTACTTGAGCACAATGCTTTTATTATACGGTAACTGCAAGCCCTTCAAAGTGACACGTATGGATCGTCGAGGGACCGGAACTCCGCCCTTTATCCTGGATCGCGATTCTCACCGTTTCGAGCCTATGTTTTCCCGCGTTCACCCCGGTGGCAAATACCCCGGACCTTGCTAACATTGCGGCGCTCTCAGGGTTTCACCGTCAGCGTAAAGCTCTCCAGTCCTTGTGGCGATATTCCGTTTGTCGCTCCGATCCAGAACGTGAACGTTCCGCTCACCGTCGGCTTGCCGCTGATGGTAGCCATCCCGTTGCGGTTGTCGACGAACATCACTCCGGCCGGCAACGACCCTGCCGGCGAGAAGCTGAGGGACGGAACCGGATATCCAGTCGTGGTTACCGTAAACGAACCGGTCACACCTTTGGTGAAGGTCGCATAGTTCAGACCGGTAACGTGGGGCGCTTGATCGACGGTCAGCGTGGCCGTGTTGCTGGTCGTGCCCGCGCCGCCGTTGCTCGAACTGACCGCGCCGGTGACGTTGGTTTTGACCCCGGTGCTTGTGCTCGTGATGTTGACCGAGACCGTGCACGAACTGCTGATGGGTATCGATCCTCCGCTGAAAGAAAGCGAAGTGCTGCCCGAAGTTGCGTTGCTGAAGCTGCCGCCGCAGGTGGTGGTGACGCCCGGCGTGCTGGCAACTTGCAGTCCGCCGGTGAGCGTGTCAGTGAACGCAACTCCGGTTTCCGCCACTGAATTGGCCGACGGATTGGTCAGGGTGAAGGTCAGAGTCGTCGTTCCGCTCGTCACAATACCGGACGCTCCAAACGCCTTGCTGATGGTCGGCGGCGCCACTACCGTAAGCGAGGCCGAAGCACCGCTCGCGCTCGTGCCACCAGACGAACTTAGAGTGCTCGCGGTGTTGGTCAACTGTCCAGCGGTTGTGCCCCTGACCACTACCGCCAAGGTGCAGAAGGTGCCGACACCGGACCCGACGCTTCCGCCGCTAAGGCTGACGGAAGTCGCGCCGGCCATGGCGGTCAACATTCCTCCGCAACCGTTGGTGACGCTCAGCGGGCTGGCAACCTGCATGCCGCTGGGGAAAGTGTCGCTGAACGACAGGCTGGTGAGACCGACCGACGCATTCGTATTCGTAAGGGTGAAGGTCAGCGTCGAGGTCCCATTGACCGGGATGCTGGTCGGAGAGAACGACTTGCCGATCATGGCCGGAGTGGTCACCGTCAGCGTCGCCGGCCCAGCCGTCACCGTGCCCAGTCCATTGCTGAAAACGGCCTGGTACTGGTAGCCATTCTCCGAAGTCATCGCCGTGAAGCTCAGCGTGTCCGAGTTCGCATTCAGTATGTTTGAGAACGCGCCCCCGGAACTCATCTGCCACTGTACCGTCGGCGTCGGATAAGCGCCCGGCTCGATCGCGGCCGTAAATGTCGCGGTCGTCCCAGCCGCTACCGTCTCGTTACCCGGACTCGTCATCAGCACTGGAGGCAGCCCAACCGTCAGCGTCGTGCTCGCCGTGAGCGCGGTCGGTAACGAGTAGTTCGCCATGATCAGCGTCGTTCCTATGCTGGCAAGGCTATAGGGAGTGGCCAAGCCGCTCTCCGAGCCAATTGCCGCCACCGTCGTAGTGCCGCTCGTCCACGACAACATCGGAACCAGCGCCACAGTCGGCACCGGCAAACTGGACGCAGGGGCGCCTGGGATAGGGCCGGCGCCGTTTCCCAGTTGGCCCGTGTAATCGGTGCCCCAGCACTGCACCGTCCCGTCGGCGAGCAAGGCGCAGGTGGCAAATTGCTGGGGGGCAATTGCTTTCGCTATGTTCTGCGCCAGACTCACTGTCACCGGCACGTTGGAATTGTTTTCACTGTTGTTACCCAGTTCGTATATGGCGTTGTCGCCCCAGCAATCCGCCGCTCCGGTGGCAAGCACCGCGCAAGTATGATCGGATGCAGCGAGTCCGCCAGCGCTGATGCCCGTCGCTCCGCTCAGCCCGCTCACCACCGCCGGCACGTCGCTAAAAGGGGCGTAACTGTTGTCCCCCAGCTGGCCATAGAAGTTGTAGCCCCAGCATTGCGCCGATCCATCCGCGATCAGCGCGCAGGTGACGTCACTTGCGGCCGTAATCGCCGTCGCAGTTATAGTCGACGTTCCTACCCCGTTAAACGGTTGAAGATTCACCACCTGGGGCGTTAAGAAAGGGCCGACGCCGGTGGCGTAGTTGCCCAGCTGTCCTACGTCGTCGTCGCCCAGGCAGTATACTTGCCCATCCGGGAGCAGCACGCATGTGTGATAGCCTCCGGCAGCGATCGCTTTCACCGGGCCCAGCCCGTTCAGAGCGGTGGCGGCCACAGGAACCGTGGAGGATGACACACCTCCGTTGCCGAGTTCGCCGGCAAGATTGTACCCCCAGCACGCCACCGAGCCATTTTCCAGCAATGCACAAGTGTGGAACAGGCCGGCCGCGATGGCGGTTACACCGGTGAGCGTCCCTCCCCCTCCCACCGCCTGCACGGTCACCGGAGTGGTCGAATCCGTACCGCTGGTGCCATTCCCCAGCTCGCCGTTAGGGTCACCACCCCAGCATTGCATCGTCCCGCCTGCCAGCAAGGCGCAACTGTGCTGGTAACCGGTAGCGATGGCTATCGCCGGCCCGCTCAGGCCGGCTACTGCCACCGGCGTGCTGGAACTGTTGAGGGAACCATTTCCCAACTGGCCGGCTCCGTTATAGCCCCAGCATTGCACGGTGCCATCCGAGATGAGCGCGCAGGTGTGAGAATCGCCCGAGGCAAGGTGCTTGACGCCCGCGCCCGGCACCACATTGCCGATAACCGTAAGCGGTGTGGAGGATTGGGTGACGGCGAGGTTATCGTTGCCCAGTTCGCCAACGTCGTTAACGCCCCAGCATTGCACTGTCCCGTTCGCCAGCAGCGCGCAAGTGTGATATCCCCCGGCCGCGATGCCCGCGGCCCCACTCAGGTTGCTTACCGCCACCGGTAAGTCGGATGTGTTACCGTTGCCTAACTGTCCAAACGCGCCGTAGCCCCAGCATTCCGCCGTCCCGTTCGCCAGCAGCGCGCAGCTGTGAGAGCCCCCGGCTGCGATGGCCGTCGCCCCGCTCAGGTTGCTCACCGCCACCGGCACATTGGATTCAGTGTTGGAACCGTTGCCCAGCTGGCCAGCAGAGTTGAAGCCCCAGCATTCCACCGTCCCGTTGGAGAGCAGCGCGCAGGTGTGATCTCCCCCGGCGGCGATAGCCGTCGCCCCGCCGAGGTTGCTTACCGCCACCGGCACATTGGATTCAGTGGTGGAACCGTTGCCCAGCTGGCCATCGCCGTTGTTGCCCCAGCATTCCACCGTGCCATTCGCTAGCAGCGCACAGCTGTGATCTGCCCCGGCCGTGATGGCCGTCACCCCGCTCAGGTTACTCACCGCCACCGGCACGAGGGAAGAAGTTGTGGAGTTGTTGCCCAACTGGCCCTCCCCGTTGTAGCCCCAGCATTCGACCGTCCCGCCGGCCAGCACCGCGCAGGTGTGATGGTCTCCACCAACCGCGATGGCCGTCACCCCACTTAGGCCACTCACCGCCACCGGCACGTCGGAGTTGGTGGTGGAACCATTGCCCAGCTCGCCAAAGCTGTTTGAGCCCCAGCATTCCACCGTGCCATTCGCTAGCAGCGCGCAGGTGTGGCTAGCGTCCGCCTGACTGGAAACCTGGATCACCCCTTGCAGATCGATGATCGGACTCGCGACCGCGGTGAACTGCTGCGTTTGCGAAGTGCTGATAATCGGATTCGTAGGAGCAACCGTAATGCCCGAAGGCGGCGTCAGCTGCGCTTGTCCCGCGACAGCCATCGCCAGCAGCAACGCGCACACTCCCGCCACGGCAAGCAATCGCCGCCGCGCGCTCGCGTTTCTAAATGAACCGAGGGCGGAGCCGCAGCAAGAACCAGCGAAAGAGGAAGCAAATAGGCCGGTGAACCGGGCAGACAGAGTTGAGGCAGACGAGTGGCTCGACATGGGGAGATCTCCTGGAAAAAAGGGCGCTATCAGTAGAAACAGCGCTAACAACAGGCGAACAACGACTGTTGACGGAAAACTTTATACCCGCGCCCAGCCCCAGTCAAGATGCAGAGTGTTGCAGGTGAAGAGCCTTGGCGGGCGCACCAGACTTCGGACGGTTGATTCTTCGGAGGGCTGATTCTTCATCTCCCCAGGAGGGCCGCGCGCCCTGTCCGAGCCTCGGCTTTTTGTCAAGCTTGACATTTTGATCGGGACGAAATGGGGGTCCAACGTCGGAAGGAAGCAAAAGCGCCCATCCCGGGGCACAGAACTCCCGGCGGAATGTCCATAAGTGAAAGAAGAATAAAGACTTTACCTCTAAGCACCTTATTTCTCAAAGACTTGGCCGTGGAACCCGCCAAAGTATTGATCCCAAAAGACCGGCCATAGAGGGGGGTACCGCCATTGCCAGGCAGTAAACACCAAACCCAGAAAAAGACGCCTTCCTAAGTCACCACTAAGAAAATTTATTTTGGGGAGGGCCGATACGTACCCACATGTACGTACAATAATACCGCGGCAAAGTGTTTCACGTGAAACATTGTACGTACACCAGGATCCTCGAATCAGGAAGGAGAGACCCACGGAACAGGCGGTAGAATGGTAGCCCCGGCAGGAATCGAACCTGCATAGTCAGTTTAGGAAACTGAAGTCCTATCCGTTGAACGACGGGGCCCGAGGCAACCTGCAAAATCAGCTTAACAAAATCAGGTTAGCAGGTCGCGAAACAGCTTGCCAGACTTGGGTGGTCGAGGATTTGCTTTTGGGTGGCGCAGCGGTTCACCGCTGCGATAACTGCCATACTTCACTTCCGGCTTTAGCCGCTGAGGTACAGCTACGCTGTGGTAATTGAACCGCCGCCTACAAAGTGCACGATCTCCAGCCGATCTCCAGCCCGCAAAGGCGTCTGCGGCCATCGATCGCGAGGAACGATCTCGCGATTCAGTTCGATTGCGACCCGATCCGGCTTCATGCCCATCTGCTCGACCAGCGCACCCAGAGTCTCGGCGGATGAAACCTGGACTTCGCCATTGATGGTTAAATTCATGAACGTTTAGATTCGTGATCGTTAGATCGATCGTTAGATTCATCGGGAACGTTACGTGTCTAGCTGGCCGCGCGCAGTTGAAACTTGCGGGTGGCAGTCCGTCCGTCGAAACTCGCCTGCACCAGCACGGAGGATTCAGCCAGGGACTGCTCCTCCACCTGCACGTTGATTTCTGCATTGCCCTTGGGGTCGGTGAGGACTTGCGCGTAGAAGGGTGTAGCGTCGGGGCCGGCCAGGCGCAGCGTAAGGCGGGCGCCGGGAACCGCGGCGCCTCCGTCGGTGACTCGAAAATGCATGGTCAGGGCGCCGTCCGCGTGCACCGATCCCGCATTGGTCCATTGCAGATCGAG
Organism: Terriglobales bacterium; assembly: GCA_049585515.1. Classification (GTDB taxonomy): domain Bacteria; phylum Acidobacteriota; class Terriglobia; order Terriglobales; family Acidobacteriaceae; genus Acidiflorens. The sequence continues at coordinate 8,038 of JBAVAA010000445.1, forward strand.
CTCTTTGACGGCTGCCAGCGTTTCCGGGGTCTCCCGCTTATCAAGGATCGAATCGAGCTTGCCCTCGCGTATAGCGTCCAGCACCTCGCGGTGTAACTCGCGCAACATCTTCTCTTGATCCTGATCGCTGCTGCTGGAGCTGAGCTTGTCGCCGGCAGCCTCTGCGCTTGCGTTGCCGCCGCTCGTTTTGCCTTCCGTCTTGCCATAGGGAACTGCGCGCTTCCCGATGCAACGGCCTCGAACGAAGACCTGGGTCTGCAGCAACTGCCCGCCTTCGCGTGCTTCGCTTTGCACGTGGTACACCGTGCCTTCGTGACGAATGTCTGTATTGAAGCCAAAGATCATACGCTTTGAGGCCTTCCCGTCACTGCCGGCGTCCTGTCAACGTAAGCTTCGCCGGATGAAAGTACTGTTAAAACGCGCACTTAGCTTGACACTTCCGCCAGTCAAAACTAATCTGGAACGTTTACTATTGTGCTTGGCGCCGATTATATATAGCTCCTCCTATGCCGGACAATTATTTCGCTAGCTACCTGCCCCTCCTGATGCACTTTGGTATCGCCGCGGCCTTGGCGGGCGCGATTGTCACCCTCTCATACTTCATTGGCCAGCACAAGCCGACTCCGGCGAAGGTATCGCCTTATGAATGCGGGGTCCAGCCCATTGGCGACGCCCAGGGACGGTTTTCCGTTAAGTTTTACCTGGTCGCTATGCTGTTTATATTGTTCGACGTAGAAGCGGTTTTTCTCTACCCCTGGGCAGTCATTCTGCGCGAACTGAAGATGTTCGGCTTCTGGGAGATGATGGTATACATCGCGATCGTGCTCGTCGGCCTCTTCTATGTCTGGAAAAAAGGGGTGCTCGACTGGGGCCTCACGGCGATGAAGCGGGGGGATTTCTGATGCCGCTCGCGCCCCCAATCACCAACATCGAAGAGTTGAAGTCTCATCCCGCGCTAGGCCGGCTGGTGGAGTGGAATGCTTCTGTCGTGGAGGCGGTCAAGTTCGATCGCGACGAGCTGACGATCTGGATCGCCAAGGAATCGATTCGCGAGGCTTGCGCGATTCTGCGCGACTCTTCCGATTGCCCGTTTAATTATCTGGCCGACCTGACCTGCGTGGATTGGTCTCCATCGGAGCCGCGATTTGAGGTGGTTTACCATCTGCTTTCAATTCCAACGAAAGAACGGGTACGCTTGAAAGCCCGCCTCGATGGCTCGAGTCCGGCGATTGAATCGGTCACGTCGGTCTGGCCCTCGGCGAATTTCTATGAGCGCGAGGTGTTCGACCTGTTTGGCGTGCGCTTCACCGGACATCCCAACCTGAAACGCATCATGATGCCCGACGACTGGGAAGGCCATCCGCTGCGGAAGGACTACCCGGTGGAAGGATATCGGTAACAGCAAAGATTAAAGAGAATGGCCCCATTTCCCCCAACCGTCGTTGAGCCCGCCCCTGAGACTTCTTCGGGCGATCAAACCATGATCCTGAACATGGGACCGCAACATCCGTCCACCCACGGGGTGCTGCGGCTGGTGCTCGAGATCGACGGCGAAACGGTAGTGCGGCTCAAGCCCGAAATCGGCTACCTGCACACGGGCATCGAGAAGACCTGCGAAGCGAAGTTCTACCAGCAGGTTGTGCCGCTCACGGATCGCATCGATTACCTCTGCCCCATGACGAACAATCTCTGCTACTGCCTGGCAGTAGAGAAATTGCTGGGACTGGAGATCCCTCCGAAAGCGCAGTGGATGCGGGTTTTGATGAATGAGTTGACGCGCATCAATTCGCACCTGGTGTGGCTGGGAACGCACGCCATGGATCTGGGAGCGATGACGGTCTTTTTGTATTGCTTCCGCGAGCGCGAGGACGTTCTGCGCTTTTTCGAGATGGTCAGCGGACAGCGGATGATGACATCGTATTTCCGCATTGGCGGCTTGGCGCTGGAGCCGCCGCTAGGATTCTTTGAGAAGGTCAAAAAGTTCGCCGACCGCTTTCCGGGAAACGTGGATGAATATGAGGGCTTGCTGACCGGCAATCCAATCTTCATGATGCGTACCAAGGGCGTTGCCCAACTGAGCCCGGAAGATGCAATTGCCCTGGGTGCGTGCGGTCCCACGCTGCGCGCCAGCGGAGTCGATATCGATCTCCGCCGCGATGCGCCTTACACGGGCTACGAGAATTTCAAGTTCAAGGTGCCTGTTCGCACCGAAGGCGACGTGTTCGCACGATACCTTTGCCGCGTGGCCGAGTTGCGGGAATCGATTGGCATGGTGCAGCAGGCGCTGGCGGGCATGCCGGAAGGACCCGTGAAAGCGGACGCACCCAAGGTCGTGTTGCCCGACCGCGAGAAGATGAAGACGCAGATGGAAGCCCTCATCTATCACTTCAAGATCATCACCGAGGGCTTCACGGTTCCGGCGGGCGAAGTTTACCAGGCCATCGAATCGCCGCGCGGCGAAATGGGATATTACGTCGTTAGCGACGGCACGGCAAAACCGTATCGCGTGCACATGCGCGGGCCGTCCTACGCGAATCTCCAGACGCTGTCGAAGATGTGCGAAGGCGAACTCATTGCCGACGTGGTCGCAGCCATAGGAAGTATTGACGTCGTGTTAGGAGACATTGACCGCTGATGCGTTTCTCCGACGAATTCGAGGCTCGCTTCACTGAGATGCTGGGCCACTATCCGACCCGGCGCTCCGCGCTGGTGCCGACTCTGCTCTATGCGCAGGATGAGGTCGGCTATCTGAACGACGAGGTCATCGCGGAACTCGCGCGGCGGTTGGACCTGACTGAGTTAGAAGTCCGCAATGTAATCAGCTACTACTCGATGCTGACCACGAAGCGGCGCGGCAAGTTCAATGTGCAGGTATGCACCAACATTGCGTGCATGTTGGTCGGTGGCGAGGAATTGCTGGACCACTGCAAAAAGAAGTTGGCCATCGGCAACAAAGGCACGACGCCCGACGGCTTGTTTTCACTGGAAGAAGTCGAATGTATCGGCGCTTGCAGTTGGGCTCCCGCGGCGCAAGTGAATTACGACTTTCATGAGAACCTGACGAACACGAAGATGGATCAGATTTTGGACGAATATAAAAACAAATTGAATCATTGACTCATTGAGGCATTGAATGATTTTGGCCATGAGTCAATGATTCAATGCCTCAATGACAAAATGAACAAATGGCTTCTCTAGTTTCCCATCCCGACGAGGTAAAGGTGATCTCGAAGCGCTTCGGTCTAGGCGTTACGGATATCGATCGCTATCTCCAATTGGACGGCTACAAAGCCGTGCAGAAAGCGCTCACCATGAAACCGGACGACCTGATCAGCGAGGTCAAGAACTCCGGCCTGCGTGGACGCGGCGGCGCGGGCTTCAGCACCGGAATGAAGTGGTCGTTTGTTCCCAAGCAGTCGGCCAAACCGAAATACGTGCTCTGCAACGGCGACGAGAGTGAGCCCGGCACTTGCAAAGACCGCCTGATTTTTGAGCACGATCCGCACGCGGTCATCGAGGGTGTGATGATTGCCGCGCTGGCGGTTGGTTCGCATACCGGATACATCTACATTCGCGGCGAGTATCGCTACTTGTCTGTAATCATGCAGAAGGCGCTGAGAGATGCCTACGCCAAAGGATTCATCGGGAAGAATATTTTTGGCAGCGGATACGATCTGGACATTTACTGGCACGGCGGAGCGGGCGCTTACGAAGTGGGTGAGGAATCGGCGCTGATGGAGTCGCTCGAAGGCAAGCGCGGTATTCCGCGGATCCGGCCGCCGTTCCCTGCCGTGGTCGGCCTGTGGGGTGGTCCGACGGTCATTAATAATGCGGAAACGCTGGCCGCCGTTCCGCACATCATTCTGGGCGGCGCGGATTGGTATGCGAAGCTGGGCACGCCGAAGAATGGGGGGACCCGCCTATTCTGCCTCGCTGGAAATCTCAACAAGCCGGGCGTCTATGAACTGCCGATGGGCTACAACCTCAAAAAGATGATTTACGAAGTTGGCGGTGGCATCCCGAACGGGCGCGAATTGAAGGCCGTGGTCCCGGGCGGATCGTCAACCCCGGTGCTTCTGCCTGAAGAGATCGACATCGCGATGGATTTCGACTCGGTAGCGAAAGCGGGTTCGATGCTTGGATCTGGAGGCGTGGTGGTGCTCGACGACACCGCGTGCATCGTCAAGTTCGCGCTGCGCACGATGAAGTTTTACCGGCATGAAAGTTGCGGTTGGTGTATTCCCTGCCGCGAGGGTACGGACTGGCTGGAGAAGACGCTGACGCGCTTTCATGCGGGCGCTGGAACAAAGAAGGACATCGACAACATTTATTATCTGTCGGAAAACATGTTGGGCAAGACGTTCTGTCCGCTGGGAGATGCCGCGGCGATGCCGACCATGGCATTTGTAAAAAAGTTCAGACAAGAATTTGAAGACCATCTGGATGGAAAACCTTGCCCGTTTGAGCCAGTGGAGGAAGTGGTAGGCGCGTAGACGAAATTTGTAATTTGCGATTTGTAATTTGTAATTGTAGTCGGTATCCGATTGCAAATTACAAATTACCAATTACAAATTCATGGCTGACGTAACTCTAACTGTCGACGGCAAGAAGATCACGGCTCCCGCAGGCTCGCTGCTGATCGAAGCCTGCAAGAATGCGGGCATCGAGGTCCCCTCTTTTTGCTACTACCCCGGACTCTCGCTGCAAGGCGCGTGCCGCATGTGTGTCGTCAAGATCGAGAAGATGCCCAAGCTTCAGACCGCCTGCACGACCAGCGTGACCGAGGGCATGATCGTCTCTACCGACAGCGATGACGTGCGTCAGGCGCGCAAGGCAATGGTCGAGATGCTGCTGGGTAACCATCCGCTGGATTGCCCGGTGTGCGATGCGGGCGGCGAATGCGAATTGCAGGACATGACGTTTTCCTACGGCGCATCCGAATCAAAATTCACCGAGGTCAAGAACCACCGGGAAGAACAGCAGTGGTCTCCCGTCGTGTTTTTCGACCGGCCGCGCTGCATTCTTTGCTACCGCTGTGTGCGGGTCTGCGGCGAGGGCATGGACGTCTGGGCGCTCGGCATACAGAATCGCGGCGTTGGTTCGGTCATTGCCCCAAATATCAGTGCTCCCGATCAGGACGCCCACCTCGATTGCGAAGAATGTGGCATGTGTATTGACATCTGCCCCGTCGGCGCGCTGACCTCGGGTGCCTACCGCTACAAGACGCGCCCGTGGGAGATGAAGCATGTGGGCACGATCTGCACCCACTGTGGCGACGGATGCAAGACCACGCTCGGAGTCCGCCGCTGTGACACTGGCATGGAAATTGTTCGCGGCGACAATCGCGACAAGAGCGGGATCAACGGCGATTTTCTTTGCATCAAAGGCCGCTACGCTTTCGATTTTGCCCATCAC
>JBAVAA010000446.1:0-15609 GCA_049585515.1 Terriglobales bacterium
ATTCCCCCGTACTCCTGCTCGATGCCGGGTAAGAAGCCGGGCGTATCCACAAAAGTCACAAGCGGCGTATTGAACGCATTGCAAAAGCGCACGAATCGAGCCACTTTGTCGGATGCGTCAATGTCCAGAACCCCGGCCAATACCTTGGGCTGGTTCGCGATGATCCCCACCGTCCGCCCCTGGATACGACCGAAGCCGATCACAATGTTGGCGGCGAAACCGGGCTGAATCTCGAAAAAGTCCTGATAGTCCAGTACTCGCGTGATCACTTCACGCACGTCGTAGGGGACTTTCGGATCCACGGGTACCACATGATTCAAGGCGGGATCGCTTTCCGGCGAAAGGTTGGGGGGGAGGCGGGGAGTTTCTTCCAGGTTGTTGGAAGGCAAGAAGCTTAACAGGCGGCGGCAGAGAGACATTGCGCCCGCGTCGTCTTCAGCAATCAGGTGAACCACACCCGATCTATTCATTTGCGCCGCCGGGCCGCCTAATTGTTCCGAAGTTACCACCTCGCCGGTCACCTGCTTGATGACCGAAGGCCCGGTGATAAACATGCGTCCCTTTTTAGTTTGAATAATAAAATCCGTGAGCGCTGGACTGTAAGCGGCTCCGCCCGCGCAGGGACCGCAAATAATGGAAATCTGCGGAACCGTACCCGAGAGCAAGGTGTTGTGGTAAAACACGCGCGCATAACCGGCGAGGCTATCGATGCCTTCCTGGACCCGCGCGCCTCCGGAATCATTGATGAAGATAAAGGGGCTGCCGGTCTTCAGCGAAAGCTGCATCATGTCCGTGATCTTGGCGCAGTGCACCTCGCCGGCCGCGCCCCCGGCTACCGTGAAGTCCTGGCTCGCCAGATGAACGATTCGACCATCGACAGTGGCGCATCCTGTGACGACTCCATCGGCCGGCAGGTCCTTATCAGCCATTCCAAAATAAGTGGACCGATGTTTCGCGAAGGCTCCGATTTCCTGGAAACTTTCCCCGTCCACCAGCTTTTCCACGCGCTCGCGAGCTGTAAGCAGTCCAGCCGCGTGATGCTTATCGATTCGTGTCTTGCCGCCCCCCTGCTTGATCTTTGTTCGCTTGGCGCGAAGCTCCGCGATCTTTCCGTCGATCGCCGTTTCCGGCGTTGGTTTTCGCTCGCTGACTTCCTCCAATTCAAGACTGTCGATAATCGGATTCGCGGCCATACGGGGTCTCCTCTACTGAATATGCGTGGAAGTAGTCAGGGTGACAGGGTCGGACGAACCGATGCGGTGTCATCTACCTAATCAGACGTTTTCATTATCCGCGGGGAGATGGCCGCGCCTCTGTGACGTAGGACACACGGCCCTGTGACCCGCGAGTTGTTAGAACCCTTTTTCGCGATGCCAGCATCTTTTCATTAGCCAGGCCAATCCCCGGGAAAGGAACATTCCATGGACCACCCGACTTTTTATCGCACGAGACATATCGATGGGCTCTCGATCTTTTATCGAGAGGTCGGCCCAAAAGATGCGCCGACGCTTCTCCTGCTGCATGGGCTTCCCTCTTCATCGCGGATGTTCGAGCCACTCTTTGCCCGGCTTTCCCACCGGTATCACCTAGTCGCGCCCGATTATCCGGGCTTCGGGCACAGTGACTGGCCGGACGCAAACAAATTCGCGTATACGTTCGATCACTACGCCGATATTGTGAATCGCTTCACTGAAGCGCTTGGGCTTTCCCACTACACGCTTTACATGCAGGATTACGGCGGCCCGGTGGGTTTTCGCATGGCATTGGCGCACCCGGAGCGCATCGAGTCGCTCATTGTTCAAAACGCGGTCGCACATAATGAAGGCCTGGGAGTGAACTGGAAGACGCGGCGGGCGTTTTGGGCCGATCGCGCCGCCAATGAAAGCGCGCTGCGCACAAATCTGCTCTCGCTTGCGACGACGCGGGCACGCCATCTAGGAAGCGACCCGAACGTCGAACGCTACGATCCGGATCTCTGGACCGATGAATTTGCCTTTCTGAGCCAACCCGGACAGGCCGAGATTCAAAGCGACCTGTTCTACGACTACCGCACTAACGTGGAGTCGTACCCGAAATGGCAAGCATGGATGCGGGAGAAGCAGCCGCGCCTGTTGGTCGTCTGGGGAAAGTACGATCCATCGTTCGACATCTCGGAGCCCGAAGCTTACCGCCGTGATGTGCCAGACGCTGAAGTTCACGTTCTCGACGGCGGTCATTTCGCATTGGACACGGCCGCAGATGAGATCGCAACATTGGTGGGGAAGTTTATGGAGTCTTCAGGGCGAAGGTTGCTGGAACGGCGGGCTGGCTGAGGAGTGTTCATGCCGGACACGAAGACGGCGATCGTCACGGGAGCATCGTGGGGAATTGGCGTGGGTTTGGTCGAGGCCTTCCTGCAGCAGGGATATAACGTCGTCGCAACATCTCTCAACGTCACTCAATCCTCGATTCTTCCGAGCATGACTGCCTCACCCACCCTGTTTCTTGTCGATGGGGATATCGGGAAGCAGGAGACCGCTGCCGAAGTTGTCGAAGCCGCGATCACACATTTCGGAAGCATCGATGTTCTGGTGAATAGCGCCGGAATCTACCGTACCAAGCCCTTTATCGATTTTACGACCGACGACTTCAATGCCCTGGTCTCGACCAACCTGCTGGGATTCCTTTATATGACTCAGCTCACCGTGAAACAAATGCTGAAACAGAAATCGGGCAATGTTGTAACCATCTCGGCGGCGCTTGCCGATCAGCCCGTTGCCGGCATCAATGCATCGGTTTCAATGATGACGAAGGGCGGCCTGAACACGCTGACCCGGAGCCTCGCCATCGAGTATGCAAAAGAGGGTATCCGCTTCAACGCCGTAGCCCCTGGCGTCGTGGACACAGCCCTGCAAAAGAGTGGTTCCAAGGACTCTCTCAAGGCAAGGCAACCAATGGGAAAGATCGCTGAAGTTAACGACATTGTCGAGGCTGTTCTTTACCTGGCACAGGCGCGCCAAGTAACCGGAGAGGTGCTGCACGTGGACGGCGGCGCTCACGCCGGCTGTTGGTGAACACGATTAACAAAACATCCCCGGATCGATCCCGTGGGTTCTACGAACTAACCTAGGCATAGAGTGTTCTTGGGGGTTTCCCATGCGAGCTGACATTGTTCCGGGCACTATCTTCCCCGACTACGAACTTCCCGATCACGCCGCGAAACGGCGCAAGCTCTCCGAACTGCAAGGACAACACCCGATGGTTCTGGTCCTCAGCCGCGGGGGTTTCTGCCCTAAGGATCGCCGGCAGGCGGAAGGGCTGGTGCAACTGCATCGTGAACTCGAAGTTGCCTATTGCCGGCTGGTCACCATCAGCACCGACAATATTACGGAGACGAATGAATATCGCTCCGGAGTTGGCGCTCATTGGCCCTTCCTCTCCGACGCTGGGCGCAGCGTGCAAAAGGATCTAGACATCGCCGAGTACACCGATCCTCTCCACAATCCGATGATCCCGCACGTAATTGTCGTCGAGCCCGGCCTGGTCATTTACAAGATCTACAACGGCTACTGGTTTCTCGGCCGGCCCACTCTGGAAGAACTTCGCCAGGACCTGCGTGCCGTCAGCAAGAAATGCCGGCCGGATTGGGACATCACAACGCCCGAACTGAGAGCGGCGTGGCAGCAAGGCCGCAAGGAACTCTTCTATCCATACGGCAAGACGTATCTGCAAACTCTCGGTGAGCAGGACTAGCAGCGGGTTCGATTCAGAAGACCGGCTCGAACCCCATCAGCGCCGGTCTGGACAGACACCAGCCATCGTACCCCCTGAGTGGTCCCCGAACCGATCGAGCGCGAATCCATTCAATGCGTATTTTTTGTTGACAGAGTGCGGCACCTGGGGCAGTATTGATACGTTTTAATAAAGGCATTTAACCGTTTTTTGGACGGCTGCCGGAAGACAGCCATCGGTCGAGTTGCCTGTCAGGAGGTTACTCATGAATGGAAGAAATGCAACCGTCAAGACGGCCCGGAATCTTCTTTGTATTTGCATTCTTCTCCTCTGCGGGGCTTCAGTAGCGCTTGCCCAGGCAGGCCGGGGCAGCATCAGCGGCCTGGTCTCCGATCCTTCGGGGGCGATCGTGAATGGCGCGAAAGTCACTGCGCTCAACCATGCAACTGGAATCATCCTGCACACGGTTACAAGCGACGCGGGCTTGTACAGCTTTGTATCACTGACGCCCGGCACTTATGTGGTCACGGCCAGTCAAAAGGGCTTTGAAAGCATCGCTCAAGACAATGTACTGGTGACGGTGGACCAAGCCACTACGGTGAATATCGCTCTGCAACTCGGCAGCGCAACCGAGACTGTAACGGTGTCGGGAACCGCCGCGCTGGTGGATACAAGCAACTCCACCGTAGGCCAGTTGATTGACTCCGCCGCCATCGATCGCGTCCCGTTGCTCACGCGCAATGTTTTTGATCTGGTGCAACTGAGCACAGGAGTGACCCCGGCCAATGGAGCGCCCAACTCCTCGAGTTCGCAGGCCATCGTCAACATCTCGAGTGGACGCCCAGGAGTCGATGTGTCGTCCTACACCATCAACGGCGCCATTGTCGGATCTGTTTACTACATGCTGGACGGCAGTCCCCTGGGGATTGCCGAGAACAACGTCGCCGCCATCATTCCTGCCATGGAGATTCCCGAAGATGGCGTGGAAGAGTTCCGCGTCGAAACCCAGAACACTCCGGCCTCGTATCAGAGTGGCGCCGCAGGGGTGATTAGTCTGGCCAGCAAATCGGGCACCGACAAGTTTCACGGCGATGCTTTTGTGGTTATCCGCCCGAACGCTCTTGGAGCCAACGAATACTTCAACAAGCAAGACCAGCTATTGGCCGGTCAGCCCAACCAGGTGCCTGCCTTCCATCGCTATCAGGAAGGCGGAGCGATTGGCGGGCCTATCCTGCACAAGAAGCTTTTCTTCTTTGCGGATTATGAAGCGACGCAGGAGAAGCTTTACGACAACTCGAGCATCTTTACCGTTCCCACCACCGCTGAGAGGAACGGTGATTTCTCCAATGACCTGTTCACAATCTACAATCCGCTGGCTGCGGATGTTGACGGAATGCGGCAGGAATTTCCCACCCACAACGTAATCACGAGCTACACTCCACTCAATCCAATCGCGGTCACATTTCTATCGCATTTTCCCAAGTGCAATTATCCGAACCCTGCCACGTGCGATACAGCCACGGACCCAAACAACCCCTACCACGTAAACAACTTTCAAGCTCCGGGCCTGGATCCGATAACTGCGCAGAGATTCGACGTGCGCGTGGACTACTACAAGAGCGAAAAGCAGCGTTTCTTCGGCCGCTTCTCGTTTGACCGGCTGTCTACTGCGGGAGTCAACGCCTTCAACAACGAATGGGATGAGGACTACGCCCAGAACATCACTAACGGACGCAACTTCATCGTCGGGGACGACATCACTATCAATCCGACTACGGTCTTGCAACTGCGCTACTCCTTTACGCGCCACTATGAAGCGCAAGGGGGCGATCCTCGGCAGAATGGCACCGACCTCACCCAGTTGGGATTTGACCCGTCGCTGGCCGCGGCTGAGACGTACAAAATTCTCCCCAACGTGTTTTTTAACGACCTGGTGGCGTCAAACGGCGTCACCGATGGACTCGGCGGCACAGCGAACTACAATACCCTGCTCTTTGCCAGCATGAATCACGACGCCAACGCGACCCTGACGAAGGTAGTTGGCAAGCACGAACTCAGCATGGGTGCGGAATACATGAAGCGACTCCTGAATGTGGGCCAGCCGCCGTCACCGTCGGGCAGTTACGCCTTTGATCTCACGGCCACGAGCCAAACCACAGCCAACGCAATGGGAGGGAGCGACTTTGCTTCGTTCCTTCTGGGCATGGGGAATACGGCCATCCAAAGCAACTTTCAGCCGTCTTTCACGCAAGATCTATTCGTCGCGGAAGCTAACCCATATTACGCGGCCTTCTTCCAGGATACGTATCACGCCAGCCCAAAGCTCACGCTCACGGCCGGGCTTCGCTGGGATATCTTCGGCGGTAAGACGGAGCGCCATAACCGCCTGGAATATTTCGATCCGACGGCTACGTATTCCGTCGGCGGTACACCCTACACCGGCGGCGAGGTATTCGCCAGCGACGGACACCGCTCTCCATTTACAACAAATTATAAGAACTTTGCTCCGCGTCTGGGCTTTGCATGGCAAGCGGTGAAAAACCTGGTGGTTCGCGGGGGCGCGGGCTTTTATTTTGGGCCGAGCGCGCAGCAGGTTGCCGCTGCCACGCTGAATAGCGATGGATATTCCACCTCCAATAACTGGAACGCTAGCTGCTCTAACGCGGACAACAACACGGTGTTCAACGGCAGCAATCAATGCGGGTTCAATGTTGCATTTTCCGGTGATCCGCTAACGGCTCCTTATTCGTTGACGAATCCCTTCCCGCCGCAACTGGGAGCGGGCCTTGTTCCGCCCTCGCAATTACAGCCCACCGGATTGAGCACTGGCCTTGGCGGAGTTTTGGATACGATGCTGCACTCGCAGCGGACGCAGGAAACCTATAACTTCAACTTCGGGCTGGAGTACGAGTTTCCTCACCAGATTGTTGTCAGCGCCGGCTATGTGGGCAGCAGGGGTCTTTTCCTTCCGATATTCCAGGTGGATTTGAACCAGTTGAGCCTGGCGCAGATCAGCCAGATCGCCAACAGCGCCAATGGGTACAACCCCGACGGATTTTACGCGGCGGAGCCTTTCCCGCAGTTCACTAATGGCAGTATCAATACCGGCGTCATCGTACATGGTTATCCCGCTGGCGATTCCGAGTACAGTTCCCTGCAGACGAAGGTGCAGAAGCGTCTGACTAATCACTTCACCACGCTGGCCTCGTTTACCTGGGCTAAGCTGATGACAGACGACGGCAATCCTCCGCTGGAATTTGTTGGTTCTCACCTTGGGAACATTCAGGATTGGAAAGACTTGAGATATGAGCATTCTATAAGTCCGCAGGATGTGAAGTATCAGTTCACGTGGCAGGCATCTTACGACCTGCCGGTGGGTAAGGACCGGGCGGTCAATCTGAGCGGGATATCGAATGCCATCCTCGGTAACTGGACGGTTGATGGGATCTTCTATCTGAGCACGGGTGTTCCCATTGTTTCGCCGGAGGTGGGAACATCGCCCAACCCCAATGTGCCGGGCGGCGTTTCTTACGTCACCAATCAACGGGCCGATATGATCTGCGATCCCAGCAAGGGGGCGCCGCACAATGCCAACGCGTGGTTCAATCCCAACTGCTTTGCAATGCCTGGAACCGGAGTGTCGATAGTCATGGCAACGCCCAGCCAGTTACTAAACGAAAATCCGTTTATCGCGGGAAATGCACCAGCATATCTTGATCACGTCCGGTCAATGGGCGCTAATAATGTGGACCTTACGTTCTCCAAGAGTTATAAATTTGGCGAAACGCGGGACCTGCGTTTTAATATCTCATGCTATAACGTCGCGAACAGAGCGCAGTTAGCAGCGCCTAGTGTGGCTGACTTAAGTGATTTTTATAACGGCGCGGCTGCTTTCGCTCCGATCGGGACAACTATCAACACGCCACGTCAGTTCCAGTTTGGGGCGAGATTCACATTCTGATTGCGATCCAGCTTTTTATAGCGGACTGCGCGTGGAGTCCCGCACGGCCAGCTCGGGAGCCAGCTTGTGGTGGACCGCCGGCAGTTCGCGCGTTTCGAGCGCGGCGTTGATTCCCTCGAGGGCAATGCTGGCGGCCATTGCTCCCATCGCTTCCATGGGCTGGCGAACCGAAGTGAGCGGAGGCGTGCAGAGACTCGATGCCATCACGTCGTCGAATCCGATCACCGAGCATTGCTCCGGAACCCGCAGTCCGGCCCTGGTTAAGGCGCGGACCGCCCCAAACGCTGTCATATCGTCGAACGCCATCAGCGCGGTAAAGGGGCGCTTCGCCTTCAGCATCTCTTCGGTCAGTTTGTAGCCGGCCTCGAAACTGGAAATCAGGTCGCGCGATTCGGGAAGATCGACAATCAGACGCGGATCCAATTCCAAGCCGCGGGCTTTGGCGAACGAGCGGACGCCTTTCCAGCGGGCGGCGCTGTCGTTCAAAGTCTTTGGCCCTCGAATGAAGGCAATCTTGCGATGCCCAAGGGAGTGCAAATGCTCCACCGCGGTGTAAGCTCCGAGTTCGTTATCGACGATGACCGAGCTGATTGCGTCATTCTTCAATTCCCGCGCAATCATCACGGTGGGGATGTTGTTCTTTTCCAGGTCGCCGAGAACGTCGATGTTCACGAAGAGCCAGTTGGCTACAACAATGAGCGCTTCCACCCGCCGGTCCAGAAGCATTTCAAGGTACCGCTCGAAGCGGGAGCGCTCGTTATGAACGTCGGTGAGGATGGGCAGATACGACGCATGGTAGAGCGCGTTCTCGATGCCGCGCAACACCAGGGTGCAGAAAGGGTCTGTCATATCGAAGACCATCACGCCCACGGTGTGGCTGCGGCGGCTACGTAGGGAGCGGGCAAACAAGTTCGGTCGGTAGCCCAGCTTTTTGGCGGCGCTTTCTATGCGTTTCTTGGTGGTGGCAGGGATATAGCGGGCCAGGGGCGCGTTGTTCAGCACGATCGAGACCGTGGTGGAAGAAAATCCACTCTCCTTCGCCACATCGCGAATCGTCACCATATCTGAAACCTTATTATGGAGTCCCGGCGGGTATCTGGCTTGCTCTAAAACCCGTGGTTGCTACCTCTTCAGCGAGCGACGCGCCCTCATCGGCTAAAGCCGCATTCAAAGAAATACAGTTATCGCAGCGGTGAACCGCTGCGCCACCCAAAAGCAAAGGCAACATCGGGTTTTTCCGCAGCCTGCTAATGCATAGAATCCAAGCTTTCCTATCATACTCGCCCGATTCCAGCGTGCTTTTGTTTCCAGTCGGCGAGAAGTAGAATGCGTCAGCGTTCTGCCGCGACTGCGATTGGACTACTCGACGCCACCACGTTCCATCCATCGACGGTCAGCACGAGTCCGTCGCCGATGTTTCTATCAGAGTCAAAACGGGCGCTGAGATCACGCTTTTCTCGCGGCATCAGGGAGACATAGTTATCGTCCCAGAATATGGGGACAATATCCTGGTCATTGCCGACCTTGGCCACCCGCAGATGAACCATGAAAGCGAGGCTGGAACTCGGATTTTCGACGGAAGCATGCACCACCGATTCTTTTCCTTCGTGCGACAGCGAGCTGCGGAGCGCCAATGTTACCGGCGGCAGTGTGTTTAACCCGCTCAGGTCCGCGTATGCGCTTTGTGGCGTGTAGACTTCCTCAAACTTCCTTGCCCAATCGAGCTTGTCGGGCTTGGTCGAGAGCCAGTAAAAATTGCCGCTCGCCAGCTTGCCGGAAGAATCGTGCAGTTCGAGCTTTAGAAAATAAGTCGCAGAGATGTCGTTCACTTTGGATAGCTTGAAGACCCGGACGCTGCTATCTGCCGGGATGTCAAGCGTTACAGTCTGCTGCCCCTTTTTTTCCGCCTTTATGTCATAGATCGTCGCCTTAACGCTCGTTCCGGCGAATACATGGTCTTCGCCATTCACCACAGCTACGGAATCGTCATCGTAGGAATACTGAACGTGGAGCGGCTCGCAGGCTTTTTTCGATCCGAAATAAGCGCCTCCCGGAACGAGGTAGTAATCGTATAAATTCCAGATGAGCGAAGGCCACGCATTGTTGAGCATCCACTGGATCACGCCGGTGGACTCGTACTTATTGCGGCCATAGGCCTCGAACATGGCGCGCTGGGCTTCGTAGTTCATGGCTTGCGACTTGCGAAGAAAGTCTTCGAGGCTGGCGGGCTTGCCGTAACGGTGCTCCAGTCCGTTCATAAACCGGTCGATGGTGGTAAAGCGTTCGAGGCCGGCGTGGTAATTCCAGTAATCGTCAACCGGCCACAGGTGGTCGGCCGGTATAAATCGCTTCAGGCTGGGCAACGTCGGGATCACCGGACCCGGACTGGTTTCGGTGTTGAATCCGAATGCCCCGCCGGCATTTTTGTCGGTGAGCCAGTAATCTGGCGGCACGTAGTCGTAGGGGCCCGACATTTTTACTCCTGATGCACCGGTTGGCTTGGTGGGCTCGGCGGACGCGGAGGAGATCGTCGGGTTCGGCCACCGCGCATCCTTCAGAACTCGCAAATACAGCGTTTCGATTTTGGCTGGTGGCGGGTTGTCGCTGCCGTAGAGCCATACGAACACACTCGGGTGGTTCCGCAGACGCACAGCCTGATCGGAAAGCGAAGCGGCTGCGATCTTCGTAGTCTCAGGCGTCCATTTCTTCCACTGCTCCCAGAAGTCGCAACAGGTCCATCCCGGCATAATGAGGACGCCTTGGCGATCTGCCATTTCGAAGAATTCATCCCGCTCCATTCGTCCTTCCAGCCGGATCGCATTCAGATTCATGCCGCGCACGTAATCCATCGCGGCCGCGGCTCTTTCGGGGGACCACCGCAGCAGCATATCTGGCGCCCACGCTGCTCCCCGAATCAGCAGATTGCGGCCATTGATCTTGAACAACCGGTGGCCCTTTTCCGTCAACCGCGAAGTCACTTCACGGATGCCAAACTGCACGTCGGCCGAATCGGAGACTTGTCCGCCCGTTTCGACTCGCAGGTGCGCCGCATACATTTCGGGTTTGCCCATCTGATAAGGCCACCACAGCCGGGGATGAGCAATCCGCAGTTGAGGGTAGCGATCGGGCACGAAGACGACTGTCTTGGACTCCGAAGCGGCCAGTTCAACCTGCTGGCTTACACGCATCCCCTCAATCTCGGCGTGGACGATACTCGTGGTCGCATGGTCGGCGGAATTGTGCAGATCGGCAGTGATCGTAAGAGATGCGGCGTTGTAGCCCGGTTCGAGTTTCGATCCTACAAATGGATGGCGCAAGGCAACAGCGCCGCTTGTCGTCAAGTAGACGTCTTTCCACAACCCCATGTCTTTGTCCGGCGGAGTTGGGTTCCAATCAACCCAGGTCATCGCCAAATCGGTCTTATCGGGCGCGAAGACTTCCACCGCCAAGGCGTTGGGTTTTCCGGCTGCAAGATGCTTGCTCACTTCAAATTCGAACAGACGCATCATGCCGGCGACATCCTGAGCGTCGCCAACTTTTTCACCGTTGAGCCAGACATTCGCACGGTAATTGATTCCATCAAAATGCAGCCAGGTTGATGGCTGAGCCGTTTGCGCCGGCAGGCTGAACTCCGTCCGGAACCACCACCCGCAGCGAAACGGACTGTCTGCCGGCATGGATTGATTCGCGAAGAAAGACTTGGAGGAGTAGTCCATCCCAGGCAATGATTTGAGGTTCATTCCGAAATACGGGTCGGGATACGTGCCATCCGCGACCAGCGCCGCCACGACTGTTGTGGGGATTCGGGCTTGGTGCCAACCATCCGCACGAAAGCCGGCGGTAGAAATCTCCCGCCCGTCCGCCTTCATGTCGCACGAGGATTGAATCCGCCAATTTTCTGCGAGCAGTATTTTTGTAGATTGGTCTTTCGTAGGCTGATCGGTCATAGGCTGCTCGTTGACCAGCGTGCCTGCCCACATGCAGTGGACGGCGACGAACAGGGCGGCTGAGATCAGCAACTGAAATCGCAGATTGACGAAGAAAGCGTGCGAAACGCCAAACGCTGGCGCGCACTTTTGAATATTCGGCACGGAGTACCCCTCTTCGCAGTATCCGCTGCGGTGCGGATTCGATCGTTTGTCGATAAATGTTTATTAAAACGTATGAATATTGATATATAAATACATTCAATGTCAAGACAGAACATCAATAAAAGGGGCCGGCAAGGCGCTAGCAACGCACGGGCGCGTTGGTCGCGGTTTCGGGTTGCGTTTAGCATGCCATACTCAGTCCTTCGCTCGATTTCCCTGTCCCGCTGAGGTTGTGATCGCTGAGCGTGTTGATCTATGGCTGAATCAACGATAGCGCAGAGTGGCTCGGCGGCAGCGCCCAGACTGAAACGTGTGCTCACGCTGTGGGACCTGGTCTTCTACGGCATCGTTTTGATCCAACCCATCGCTCCCGTCCCGCTTTTTGGCGTGGCTGAGAAGCTTTCCGATGGCCACTTTCTCACCACAATTCTTATCGCCATGTTCGCCATGCTGATCACTGCCGTCAGTTACGGGCGCATGGCCGCGCTCTACCCTGCTGCAGGTTCGGCCTACACCTACGTGGGCAAGGGACTCAATCCGCATCTCGGCTTTCTGGCGGGCTGGGCCATGTTCCTCGATTATTTATTGCAGCCGCTGATCAATACAGTCTGGATCTCGACCGCTCTCCATGAGCGGTACCTGCCCAGAGTGCCGTTCGTGGCCTGGGCCGCGATTATTGCCGGCATCATTACGCTGCTGAACCTTCGCGGCATTCGATCCTCGGCGCGCGCCAACAAGGTCCTGCTCTTTTCTATGTTCGTGGTGGTGGGCGCGTTTCTGATTCTGGCCGTCCGCTTTTTATTTCGCTCCCAGGGATTGCCGGGCCTGTTCTCAATCAATCCCCTTTATAACCCGGCAACCTTCAACTCGCATCGTATCTGGACCGCAACATCTTTCGCGGCGCTTACCTATATTGGTTTCGATGGGGTGACCACCCTCGCCGAGGACGTCGAGAACCCGAAACGCAATGTACTGCTCGCAACTGTACTGGTCTGCCTGTTTACGGGAGTATTCGGCGGGCTTGAAGTTTATCTGGGCCATCTGGTGTGGCCGAACTGGCGAACATTTCCGAACCTTGAAACCGCATTCATGGATATCTGCAGGCGGGTTGGCGGCGTTTTGCTTTTCAACGCCATGGGCGTCATTCTGGTTTTGGCCGCGTTTGGCAGCGGGCTCACGGGAGGGCTTGGCGCGGCTCGGCTTCTTTTCGGAATGGGCCGCGACAACGTTTTGCCGCGCCGAGTCTTTGGCTACCTCAGTCCTGGAAGCAGCACCCCCACCTACAACATTCTGATTATCGGCTTCCTCACTCTTGTGGGGGCCGTGTTGCTGAACTCCATTGGCAACGCTTACGAACACGCCGGAGAACTCCTCAACTTCGGCGCGTTTCTCGCTTTCATGGGAGTAAATCTGGCAGCTTTCTGGCAATTTGCTGTTGTGCCTCGCCCCGGCTACGAGAGGCGTATTATCGCGGACGCTTTGCTGCCCCTCATTGGCTTTTGCTTTTGCGCCTTGATCTGGTGGAATCTCAATGGACTGGCTAAGACGATCGGCGGGATTTGGTTTGCGATCGGCGTGCTTTATCTGGCTATCACTACACGGGGTTTCCGCCGCGTGCCTGCGATGATTGATTTCAAAGAATCCTGAGCTTCAGCGGTTTGCGAAAGCACCCGACAATCACCGCTCGTAACGATCGTGCCAAACCTGGGCGGCGCCAATCACGCCGGCATCCGCTCCCAGGGACGCCAATCTAATCTCTACCCGGTCGACCGGGACCAGTTTGCAATTCTGCCGGATCACCTCGCGCGTGCGATCCAGAAACAGGTGCGCGCTCTTCATGACACTGCCACCGAGTACGATGGTCTCCGGCGCAAACAAAGTAATGAGATTGGCCAGACCCAGCCCGAGATAATATGCCTCGCGATCCACGGCGCGTTGCGCCCATTCCTCGGAGTTTTGCGCTCGCGAACAGATTTCGCGGGCAGTGAGATTGCCGTTCGCGTAAGTTGCGGGCGCATCTTTCCCGAGCAACACGGTCATCGCCGGCCCAGCCGCCAGACTCTCCCAGCAGCCGCGCGCGCCGCACGAGCATACCGGTCCGGAGGGATCGATGATGTGATGCCCAATCTCGGGGTGACATCCGTCAACTCCGCGGTACACCTTGCCATCGAGGATTACGCTCACGCCAATGCCCGTTCCCACGATTACATACAGAAAGCGCGTCTTCGAGTTCCCCGCTCCCCAGCGTAGTTCGCCAAGGGCGGCCGCATCCGCGTCGTTTTCTAAAGCGGCCGTAACCCCAAACTCCTGCGACAACGTAACTACCGGATTGCCGCCCTGCCACCCTGGCAAATTGTTGACGTTTCCCAAAGTGCCGGTCGCGCTATCGACCGGACCGGTGCAACCGATCCCGATCCCACGTAACTTGGCCCCGGCCCGTTCCGCGCACTGATGAAGCAGCGTTGCCACCTGCTGCATGGCTTGATCGAAGCCGCGCTCCACATCGGTAGGGCATTCATCCCGTGCCAGAACATGGCCTGAGGGATCGACTACTCCCACCGCGATCTTGGTGCCGCCGATGTCAACGCCGCCGATCATGTCGCGTCCGATCTTTCAATCTTGCGGTCCGCAGATTCTGCTAAATTGTTTATTAAAACGTATGAATATTGATATATTTGCTGACTCCTGTCAAGCTGTGTCGGCCTCCCACATTCATGGGGGCATGGCAGTTGGCCGCGGTAAATTTAAGCTGCAGAGCTTGAACATCGCGAGTCGGTCACTTTGAAACCAACAGCTCACCTGCTACTCTCACTATTCGCCCAATCCATGAACATCCAAAAATGGATATTTCTCGCATGCTTTGCCTGTTTGCCGCTCGCTTCTCACGCTAAGGTCAACGAAGCCGTGCGTGCGCTCAAAGTTCTTCCGGCACCGAAGGACGTTCGCATGGCCGAAGGCGAGTTTGCGATCAAGCCATCGACCACCATCCTCATCGGCAATTCCGAAGACCGAATTGCGGCCGAGATGCTGCAGCAGGAGATTCGGGACCGCACCGGTTGGAAGCTGTCGATCGGCGAAGTGGCCAGCGCCCCGAAAACCACCGGACACATCTCACTAGGCCGTCTTAGCGACCGCGGCTTGCGATCCTATCTTGAATCGCAGGGAGTAAGAGTCGAAGGCGAGTTTGGGAGCCACGACCTTGACGAGCAGGGGTATGCGATTCGCGTGACCGCCTCGGGCGTGCTGGTGGCAGGGCGCACCGCGCAGGGGCTGTTCTATGGCGTGCAGACTCTGCGCCAATTGCTGGGCACGAAGGGCCACGGAGAAACAGCGCTTGCGGTTCCGGCTCTGGTGATCCGCGACTGGCCGAGCATGGAATGGCGGGGCGTCAGCGACGACATCAGCCGCGGTCCTGTTCCTACGCTCGACTATTTGAAGATGCAGATCCGGACCCTTGCCGAGTACAAGATCAACCTGGTCGGGTTCAATATGGAGCACGTCTTCGACTTTCGGACCCAGCCGCTCGTTTCACCGAAATCCGCGGCGTTGACTTCCGCCGAAATCACGGAACTTGTCGACTACGCTCGCAAGTACTTCATCGCCCTTCTGCCCGAGCAGCAGGCCTTCGGACATCTTCATCAGTTTTTGAAATACGAGATCTATTCCGACCTTGCAGAAATGCCGCACGGACACGTGCTCACTCCCACCAATCCTAAGACCTATGATTTCGTTCGTCAGATTTACGGTGAGATCGTCCCGTTGTTTCCCGGCCCGTTCTTCCACATAGGGGCCGATGAAACCTTCGAACTTGGCCGCGGCCGGACGCAAGTTCTAGCTGTCCAGGAA
>JBAVAA010000447.1:0-8695 GCA_049585515.1 Terriglobales bacterium
GAACATCAATAGCCGGCAAATGACGGCTGATTTGCTGCGGGCGCAGGAGGGCACAATTCAATTTGACGCCGACAAGTACGTCAACCGGTTTCCTGCCAAAAAACACGACCACTTCCTGATTCCCGCCGGAACTCCACACTGCTCGGGCAAGAACGGTATGGTGCTTGAAATCAGCGCGACGCCCTATATTTTCACCTTCAAAATGTGGGACTGGGGACGGGTGGGACTGGACGGCACGCCACGGCCAATCCATCTCCAGCATGGGTTTCGAAACATTCAGTGGGACCGGACAACCCACTGGGTCGAAAACAATCTGGTCAATATTGTTGAGCCCGTCGCCAAAAGCACTGGCTGGCAGGAAGAGCGCACCGGGCTTCACGAACGTGAATTTATTGAGACACGGCGACACTGGTTCACCGTCCCGGTCCATCACTCCACGAACGGGGGAGTGAATGTCTTGAATCTTTGCGAAGGACGCGAAGCCGTGGTTGAGAGCCCGGCCGGGCGATTTCCACCATTGATCGTCCACTACGCGGAAACTTTTATTGTTCCTGCCGTCGTGGGCGACTATGTGATTCGCCCGCATGGTCCTTCCGAAGGGCAGCAATGCGCCACGATCAAAGCCTATGTACGCACGAACGCGTAACACGAGTTTTTATTCTCACCCGGCGGAATACCTCATGAAATCAGCGATTGCTTTCTACCTCGTTCTGCTGTGTGCGTTGTGCTCCTTCCCAGCTTTTTCGCGAGAAAAAACTACCGTACTGTCCGGCACTGCACGTTGGGCTTCCACAGTCGCTGAGCAGTACTGGATTCAACCTGACGTTACTTATGGAGTGGCGAACAATTACACGCTGAAGCTCGACGTGTGGCAGCGAAAGGATCAAAAAACAGCCGCACCGACATTGATCTATTACCACGGCGGTGGATGGATCTTCGGCGATCGTACTGGCGCCACGCTTCTCTTTCTGCCGTATCTGGAGATGGGCTGGAATGTCATCAACGTCGAATACCGCATGGCGAACGTTTCGCTCGCGCCCGCAGCCGTAGAAGACTGCCGTTGCGCTCTGCGTTGGGCGGTGAGGAATGCCAAGCAATACAACATCGACGTCAATCGTATCGTCTTGACCGGTCACTCCGCGGGCGGGCATCTATCTTTAATCACTGGGATGCTGCCCGAAGGCACAGGGCTTGATAACAATTGCGACGGGACGGAAAAACTCAAAGTTGCCGCAATCATCAACTGGTATGGGATCAGCGACGTAGCCGATCTGGTGCAGGGCCGCAATAGGAAAGACTACGCGGTGATGTGGATGGGAAGTCAACCCGATCCGCTCACGATTGCAAGGCGGGTTTCGCCACTTACCTACGTTCGGGCTCGGCTGCCGCCGATCTTAAGCGTTCATGGAGATGCGGATCCCGTCGTCCCCTACGAGCAATCATTGCGGCTGCACAAGGCACTCAGTGAGGCGGGCGTGCCGAACGAACTGGTGACGATCAAAGGCGGCGAGCACGGTGGGTTTAAGGACGCAGAATTAGAAGATGCCTATCGGAAGATCCGCGCGTTCCTCCACTCTCATGGCCTGCTGCCGTAGGCCTAACGGCCTCGCTTCCCGCGGTGAAGCGTGATTTCCGTATCGCTATCCCCTCGCACGACGAGAGTGTGCTCCGTTTGCCGGACATTCTTGATCTGGGACCATTGCGGAGGTACCGGATGGAGGAATAAATCATACCGCGCTTGCAGACACGCATTTGCCGGGATGGAACAAAGCACGGGCGTGTCAAATAAGCGACGCATTTCGCGAGCGTGGGCTAGCCCGAGTGGCATCGGACTGGTGCCAAACTCAACGCCACGAACCCTGGTTCTTTTATTCCACGGAGCATATGCGCGAGCGCGGTTTTCCTCCCACAGAGCAATCCAGGGAAAAAGCATGGGATTGAAACTATACCCCGCGACCATTTGGAGTCGCCGGTTGTGGACGGCGACAAAAGCATTTCTATGATCTGAGTCGAGGAGCAAGGCTGCGACAAAGCCAGTCCCATCACGCACAAATGGTTGCGAGAGATTGACCGGCTCTCCATCGATGGATTGCGCATACGGCCATTGGTATTCGACATCGCTTGCAAGCAGTTCGTGACCCTCATAGCCCAGCGGCCAGGTTATTCCACGCCGACCGGATGCAAACAGTGCCGCTTCGTCGTGTGCGAAGAATGGCTCACCGAATGCTGCGTGCTCCACCCATTGAAACTCGACTGGATCGCCGCTGACGTTAGTGACGATTTCTGTGATGCAGGCGGTGAAGGCGTCGTGCGACAGCGAAATTTCCCGCCGAAAGTGCAGACGGTAAGCAGAAAGCGTAACTTCCATCACAAGGGTCGCTAAATCACCATCTGCAACCGCGGAGGCGACACTCCACTCCGAGTCGGCAGCTTCGCCGTGCAGGGCCATTCCTTGCTCGGCTTCTTCCGATGAAGGCATGCCAAAGCAACCGAGCGCCAGGGCATGTCCGGTGTAGCCACACAAAAAGCGCCCGACCGGGCCATCTCCGTACAGTGCTGCGTGCTGCTGTCGCGAAGAAAATGTCTGAGGCTCAATCGTAGGCCAGGGCGACTCCCAAAGAACATTGATCGGAGAACCGCAGCGACGAAAATCTGCAATGTGCCCGCCGCCGACGAGCGCCGTAAGTTCGATATTGGTATTCGATAAACGGTACGCCCGGCGATGGTTCCACGAAACGGCATCCACGGCGCAGCGCGACATTTCAGATACTGAGACCCCCATCAATTGCGAATGCCACGCCGGTCACAAATGCCGCGGCCGGTGAGACAAGATAAAGTGCGGCCTGAGCAATCTCTTCCGCAGTTCCAAATCGTCCCATTGGCTGGCGGGCAATGAAATGTTTCCGGGCCTCCGCAGGATCGGGAAACGCGGCGAGGCGCTGCGCAAGCGACGGTGTTTCGATCGTGCCGGGGCACAGGCAGTTCACCCGTATATTGTCGCGGACGTAGTCAAGGGCCATCGATTTAGTAAGTCCGACCACGGCTGCTTTCGTGGCCGTGTAACATGCGCGATCCGTTACCGCGCGCAAAGCCGTTGCTGATGCGGTGTTGAGAATGACTCCTGCGCCCTGTGCCTTCATGAGCGGTATGACAGCATGGCAGAAAAGATACATACTCTTAACATTGATTGCCATAGCGCGGTCCCATTGCTCTTCGCTGACTGCCTCGAGTGTTCCCGTAGGAACAATGCCTGCATTGTTAAACAAAATGTCGATGCGACCGAATTTCCGCATCGTGGAGTGGAGGACGTTTTCCACATCACGTCGCTGACCGACGTCCGCAACCAGCGCAAGACATTCGCCGCCAGCTCGTCCGATCTGTGCGGATATCTCGTCCACGAGTTCGCGGTCGATGTCGACCGCCACAATCTTTGCTCCCTCGCTCGCGAACAACGCGGCCGACGCCGCGCCAATTCCTGCCGCCGCTCCGGTAATGATCGCCGTCTTATTCTGGAGATTCATTTGTGGGTTGCGGCCCCCGTACCGCCTTCCTGGAAACCCATTCCACCGGCTGGCACTAGCATGCCGCCATCCACGAGTAACGCCACGCCAGTGATGAAGGATGCCATCGGAGAAGCGAGATAAGCGATGGCATCAGCCACCTCTTCCGGCTTTCCAATACGACCCAATGGATGCATGCGATTACAGGTTTCTATCACTTTGTCGGGATCGTCTGATAAACCAGCGGCCCAGCGGAGCATCGGAGTGTCGATCGCGCCCGGACACACGCAATTCACTCGAACGCCATTAGGTGCATAATCGAGCGACATAGCTCGAGTTAGTCCAAGCAAGCCATGCTTTGAAGCAACATAGGCGATAGAGTTACTAATTGCTGTCATGCTCTGCACCGACCCAACGATTACGATGGTACCGCCGCGCTCGATCATGTGTGGGACGGCATACTTCGCGGCCAGGAAACATCCCTTGAGGTTGATTCCCATCAACCTGTCCCACTCTTCTTCGCTGGTTGTTACCGCGTCCCCGTAAAGCTGGATGCCGGCGTTGCTAACCAGTATGTCGATTGCGCCGTACTTCTTGATGACAGCGGCAACCGCTTGCGCCACTTCTTGGCTGATACTTACGTTGCAGCGAAAGAACTCACAGATACCGCCATTCTTCGTGATCGCGGCAGCACTCCTCGGCCCCGCGTCGCGGTCAATATCGAGGATAGCAACCGACGCTCCGAGTCCGGCAAGCTTTCGCGCCGTAGCTTCCCCAATCCCCATGGCGCCGCCAGTCACGATAGCGACTTTGCCTGTGAAATCAAGGTTCATTGGACGCTACCTTGCCTGACGCGCGGTGTGGTGTGAAGTCTAAGCGTGAGCACTTGAAACGGTTTGATCGGAACGCTGAGATTTTCTCCCCGAACTGTGATTTCGGCCATATTGTCTTCAAGCAAATTACACAACCAAGCCCGCTCGAAGGTTAGGAACGGGCTGTGGATTGTCATACTTGATGGCACCCCCACTGTGTCCTGTAACCGAAGAATCGTTCCATCGCCATTTTCCGCACGCTTCCAGGTCAGCAGGGTTACTCCGGGATTCCCGACCTCTAGTAAGCTGGCTTCCGGACTTGGCAACAAAGAGGAATCTGTAGTACCTGGTACATCATCCCGTTCCAGAGGAGTTAGTGCTTCCAATCCGAAGCGTGTCAGCGACGGAGCATTGAACTGCGCATCGCTCGTAATGGCGTAGCGAAAGGTGAAATCGCCGCCTTGCCATGCAGGAAAGTTAGTCCCCCAATAGTTATTCATCAACCAGGAAAAGATGGCGCTGCTCTTTGGCTTGAACTCCGCGGGCCATTCGCCGCGAACAATGTCTCCAAAGGCGACCAGAGGAGCATCGAGCGAAACGACCGTCGCAGCCGCTTGCGAATTGTATATGGAAGCCCAGGTTGTCGGCAGATACCACTCGCGGCTTCCTCCAGCAAGCTCATCCTTCGCTGGATTTACCCAGGCCGCTTGAGAACCATATGTGAAGATCGGCGTGGTCACGGCAAAAGGAAATACAACATACGCGGACTCTCTTGTAAGCACGCGGTCCTTATGAAGGTGATAAGTCATCAAAATCTCTTTTGTAGAGTCCGGTAGAAGGATTTCGGTCTGAATCGATGGAGTATTCGGCGCGGATTCACCAAGGGTTGCGACGATCCCAATTGGGGTTTTCGCCGCAGATATCAGGGCTCCCGAGCTTGCTGCATGAACAGTCAACGGTGGAGGTTTCAGTCCAGCTCCAAAGCGATAGAGCGAGTTCTCTGGATAGCTGTCCCCACCGGTGACGTAGAGATACTGGCCAAATTTGTATGGGCTTGACGAATCGACTAGTTCGCGCCCCAGTTGTTTGTCAAACACGCTCGCGATCGCTCCGGATGAGAGATCCAGCGTAATTCGATAGAACTGGTTCTCGATAGTGTTACCTCGAATATCCACCGAGGCAGCTCGCTGTTTCGCAATCGGCCTAACGGTGTACAGTTTGTATCCCACCGCTGGCACGGCCACAGCCAGGAAGCGCACACGAACACTGCCCGGGCCGAATCCCGGCAGGGAGATTCCTTTACCCTTGCGAATTATTTCCAGGGGGATCTCAGCGCCGGTTAAGGAGTCGACAAGCGTGGTGCCGTCTGGCAAGTCGGTTTCCACGAGGCCGGAACGCGCCCAGTTCAAAGAGTTGAAAACCGCAACGGAATTGTCCTTGGTTTTTACCAACGCCTCAAGCTGGGCCCATCCGCGCTGAATCGATTCGTTGATATCATCGCGCGCCCGCGTTGCGCGGGATCCTTTAAGCGCGATTTGGTCTTCGGTCTGGTGGTGCTCCGGTTGAGTGGTCGCGCTAACGTACGTCCACGTGTGTTCGTCATAGAGAAGCTCGTTACGCCAGGCATCGTCGAGCATGGCCTTGTCGGGACGCACTTGCGGGTCGATCGAGGAAACCGCAGCACCCATGATCTCGGCCGTCGCGATACGATGTTGGTTTTCGCGGTGAATGGCGGTATGCGCGGCATCGGAGCCATATCCATCCTCCCAATAAGGACCGAAGTCGCCTCGGACCACGGGAAAATCGCCCTTCCACTCGTGCTCGATGCGGTGCATCGCGGAGTGCACGGTAGAAAATTCAAACCTGGGCCACGCATATTCATGGCTGAAACTTGCGACAATTTCACTCTGCTCCCTTGCCAGCGGCGTGTTCTCAAGCTGTGTGCCGAAGATGATCGCTGTACTGGCCGTATAGTCGGGACGCGTATATGCCTGCAGAAAAACCGGCAAGGAATCGCGGATCGATTCCATTCGCCAAGGACCGCCGAACAGAGTGTGGGCTTGCAGATACGCGCGCGAATACCACATGAGCACGCGACCGCCATCCGGACCTTCCCAGTAGAAGGGAGACTTCTCGTTCCATCGCCCGAGCAGCATCACTGGAGCTCGCCAGCTGTTGCTGGCTGCCACGAAATACTTGATGCCCGCGTCATGCAATAACGAAGCGTAAACCCATGTGTAAGCCGGGACATCCACGATTTGCGCCGCATCGGCTATCGGCAAGTTTTGTTCGCGCGCGAGATTATGCTGGCCATAGAGAGAGCGAGCGAGAGCCTCCCACGATGCGTTTCCGGTATGTTGATTGGCAAACTCCGGCGGAATGACGATATTGCCGTCGCGAACATGTTCGAAAAACTGTTCCCGCGCCTCCGGGCTGCGTCCGTTCAGATATTGATCGGCGACCCAGCTCCCATCGAGCGTCCAGCGAAAATCCGGCGTTTTCTTGATCAGGTCCATGGCCTGGTCGATAGATTGAGAGTGAAGCTCCGCGACTTTGGCAGGGTAGTCCGTGAAACCAACATCGAGATGCTCGTGCGGTATGAGTGCAATTGTCCACTTTTTCGCCGGCTCGACCGTCGCGGAGGCGGACAGTTTTCCAGTGCGCACCGCGGCTTCGGCCGGGCCGGTCCACTCCGGCACTTCAAACACGAGGCGCGCCTCGCCGAACTCGTTGGTCGTCGAGAATCGTTTGCTGAAGGAACGGCCGGCGACGCGAAGTTCTACTGAATCGCCAACTGGGAATCTGGATGCCCGAATGAAAACATCCACCACTTCTGCCATCCCGGCTTTAGTCTCGCGATAAAAAATTGTCGGCTCAATTTGAGCGGTGAAGGCATTTACGTTGTAATGCTCGGCATCATCCTGGACCAATTCGAGCGCGTCGTAGATCAAGCCGGTGTGACCGGGCGCAATTGCGCCGAGAGAATTTTGTGCTGTGGCCGGATCGTCCATGGCAGTGAGAACGAACGCGTTCTCTCCTTTCCGAAGCCAGCCTGCTGGGATTGAAATTGTTTTTTCGTCGATGGAGGTCTGGGGAACAAATGTCCCCTCCCAATCGCCGGCCCGGAAATCGAGCTTGGGATGGAAGTAGAAAAAACCGGAGTGCCCATTGACAACCAACTTCAAAAATGACAGACGCGGGGTCTCATACAGGATGGCGAGTTTCAGTCGATAGACGCCGAGCGGAGCATCGTTCAGCACAAATTTTAGAGTGAACGGATGCAGGCGCCCACCGGCGATCCCGTTGGCCGGTCCGGGCTGAAAGCGATACCAATCCTTATCGCCGCTTTGGCCAACCACGAACACGGGGTCGCTCTTGAGATCGGCGTAATTGATGTCTTGACTCTTAAATTCGCCCGAGGATCCGTCGAAGGTCCCGATCTTCCAGAGCATTCTTTCGGTTGCGTGCGCGGCACCACTCAGTGCAGCCGCCATGAACAGCGCGATCGTGGTTACCTTGCGAATTTTTCTCGTGGCTACCATTTCGGCTGCGTGATCACAGCACCCCGCCGGCGCGGATCGTCCGTCCAGGCTCCCATCTCATGCCGCTTGGAGAGTTCGTGATAGCGGGCCAGTTTGTCGCGGTCAAGTTCCACTCCGAGCCCCGGACCAGTTGGCACGGCCATCGCGCCGTTCTTATATTGCATCTTGCCGCCGACAATGATGTCGTCAGTGAGGTGGTGATAATGCGAGTCGGGAGCGAGCGTCAGATTCGGAAGACAGGCGGCGAGGTGAAGCATGGCCGCTTGCGAGATGCCAAATTCCGCGCCACTGTGCATACCTGCATCCACGCCCATCGCTTCGCAAATCTGGCCCGCGAGTTTAGCGCGATGAATGCCTCCATACCAGTGCGGGTCAAGCAGCACCACATCGAGCACATCCGCCATGATCGCGGGTGCAAGGTCCTCGAACGCGAACACCGACATATTCGAAGCCAAGGTGACCCACGGCGCCTTTGCGTTGACACGCTTCATGGCGCGCATCCCCCACACCGGATCTTCAAGGTACTCCATATTGAAGTCGTGCAGACGCCGGGCAACATCAAGGGCCGTGGTCACCGTCCAGACCGCATTGGGGTCGAGGCGGATGCGATGTTTTGGGAATGCCATACGCAACGCAATGAATGTGTCGACTTCTTCATCGGGAGGAAGGACGCCGTTCTTGTACTTTAATGTCTTAAAGCCGTACTTGCTGACGACTGCTTTCGCAAAGTCGACCATTTGTTCGATGTTCGATATTTCGCCAACGCCTTGAACATCCGCATAGCGATAAAAAAGATAAGCGGCGAACGGGACCTCGTTCCGAATGCGACCTCCCAGCAGGT
>JBAVAA010000448.1:0-2714 GCA_049585515.1 Terriglobales bacterium
GGTCAGGTCTTTTCTGCGCCGCACGGCCTTTCCGGCAACTATCTCTCAGATAATCCCCGGTTCGCGCGCCGACCGCTTTCACGTTCGCAGGCACATTCTGTATCAGGTCGGCATGAGACGTATGTGACGCCTCTACAGCAAAAATGTGACGAAACTTTCCCGCCAAAGCCGCGGAAAACAACCCCACTCCGGCATAAAGGTCGAGCGCAGTGTCTCCGCTAGCATTCCCGGTTACGACCGAAACCAGTTCGTCCACCAGATAGCGGTTCACCTGGAAGAAAGATCCCGCGCTGACTTGATATTCGTGGTCTTTTGTCCGATACCGAATGGCCTTTGCGCCCGATTGCGCGAGCGCTTTCGACTCTGGCATTTCATCCTCTTCGCCTCGGCGTCGCGAAGAAAAAAACGTCACCCCGCTGATTTCCGGCAGCGCGCCAAGCGCCTCCGCCCAGCGCAACAACTCTCGCCCGTCAGCTTCGCGACCGCAGAAAACAGAAACCATCAACCGCTCGTCCGCCGCGTCCCCGAACAACTCCATCTCTTCAACAACCGGTGGACAATTCAATCCACCAAGCTCAAGCAGCCGCGGCATCGCTCGATTGATCAGTGGCGAGCTGATTGGACACTCTCGCACCGGAAGAAATTCATGCAAGCCAAACCGGAAATACCCAAGTGCGAACTCCGGCGCAATCCGCACCTGAAGGCGTATACGGTTGCGATAGTTCCACGGAGGAGAGGCATGCAACCGAATCTCCGGTCGCAGCTCGATTTTCGCCACCCGCTGCAAGGTCTCGCGCAGAATTTCAGCTTTCAATTTCAGTTGCCGCGCATACGGAATATGCTGGTAGTGGCACCCGCCACATTGCAGAAAATAAGGACACCGCGCGTCGACGCGATCCGGCAACGGTTCGATCAGTCGCGTGACCAAGCCGCGCGCGAACCCGGCTTTCTCTTGCCGAATTTCGACCTCAACAAGTTCCCCCGGCAGCACAAAGGGCACAAACACCGCCATACTGCGACCGTCCGCGCCAGGAGCGCGCGCTAGCCCGTCCCCGCCATAAATTAGTTTTTCAATGGAAAGAAGCATGGATTCGATTTGCAAGGGTTCGGCATCTCGACTGAGAACTGGGAACTGAGAACCGATTTCAGTGCATATAAAACAAACTCAGCCGCGGCACGCCGCAGCGCTCCAGCAGCCGCTTGTGCACATACTGCTTGTGCAGTTGCTCAACCTGAGCCGCCGTCATGTTCTGCCGGTAGGGAGCAATATCCCGGTCCGCTTCCGCGCGAACCTTGACCAAATCTTCATCCGGAGTCGCCGCTGTCAGCACTGCGAACAGCTTCTCCTCCATCACCGTGAGCCGCCGCTCCAGATCTTCCAGCCGCGGAAACTTCCCACTGCTCTCGATCGTCTCTGCCATCTCGCGCAGCGATGTTGCCTGTTCGCGCGCCAGCGCGCCGCTCGCGAATCCCGTCCGTTCCGGCAGTTCCGCCGTTTCAAGCTTCTCGGCATTCCCCCGCAGAAACGCGGCAATCTGCGCTGCTTCAAATCCAGGTTCTCGCGGAGTTTTTTCGCCGCCGCATGCGCCGATCGCCGCCTCCTTCATATCTTCCGCAGCCGCCAGCACGGCCTGCGAGCAATACGCCAGGCTATTCACCTTCTTCGATTTCGAGGGACGTTGGTCGTATTTGTCAAACGCATCATCTACCCCGCGAAGTACGGCCTCCAAAGGCACGCCCGCACTTTTCCAGGTCTCGATCAAAGCCCAATCGAGCGTCGAAAGCAGCAAATGAGTCCCACGCCGCTGCAAGTAGTGCTCTTCGATTTCAGTGAAGTAATTAAAGTAATTTTCCACGACAGGCTTAGAGAAGGTCAAAGGTCAGAGGTCGGATTGCAAAGGTTGGAACCAGGTTTTCACCTCTGTAATCTGACCTCTAACCTCTCACCCCTTCGGCCCCTTCCCTGAGGGCCAGGGCTTCGCATCAGAATCGGGTTTAACTGGAGTCTTTGTAGCTTTCGTCCCTACCTCCCGCCGAAAAGACTGGTTCCTATCCCATATAATGCGCAGCCCCTCCAGCGTAAGAAACTCGTCCACATCCTTAATGAAGTGCGAAGCCGTGCCAATCAGCGATCCCAGGCCGCCCGTCGCGACCACGCGCGTCTCGGGACCCAGTTCATCCACCAGCCGCTCCAAGATGCCATCGACCAGCCCGAGATATCCGTAATAAAGCCCCGACTGCAAGCTTCCCACCGTATTCGATCCAATCACCCGCGCTGGCTTGCGAATTTCCACCCGTGGCAGGCGCGCCGTGCGCTGAAACAGCGCGTCCGCAGAAATGCCGATCCCCGGACAAATCACGCCGCCCATATATTCGCCCTTTTTTGAAATGCAATCGAAGGTCGTCGCGGTGCCAAAATCCACAATCACGCACGGCCCCCCATATTTTTCAAACGCCGCCACCGCGTTGACGATCCGGTCCGCCCCCACTTCGGATGGATTGTCATACAGCACCTGCATGCCGGTCTTGACGCCGGGTTCGATAAAGAGAGGCTTGATATTGAAATAGCGCTCGCAAACTTGCCGCAATACCGAATCGAGCGGAGGAACCACCGATGAAATCACAATACCTTTCACGCCCGAAACTTCCAGGTTCTCCATAGAGAAGAGGTTGCGGAAAATCACTCCATACTCGTCAACCGTGCGAGTCAGATG
>JBAVAA010000449.1:0-4985 GCA_049585515.1 Terriglobales bacterium
ATATCGGTCAGGGTGAATCCTCGCTGGCTCGCCTCGGTCCACATTACCGGAAGCGCGACTGAGAGACTCGAAATGCCGCCCCAAGCCTTCTTGAAATTTCCTTCGTGCAGGTGCTTCATCGGCGGAGGACACGGCGAATGATCCGTGGCCACTAGATCGATCGCGCCGTCCTTGAGGCCCTGCCACAACTCTTCGCAGTTTTCGCGCGAGCGAATTGGCGGCGCGCACTTGCACAATGTGGCTCCGTCTGGAATTTCTTCTGCGCAGAAATGCAAATAGTGGGGACAAGTCTCTACGCTGACCGAAAGGCCCTGCGACCGCGCGGCGCACAGGTCCGAAAGCGCTTGGCTCGCCGAAAGGTGGACAATGTGCAGTCGAAACTTATACTCGCGGCACAGCGACAGCATTAACCGGATCGCCGAGAGTTCCGCTTCCTCGGGTCGCGATTGCAAGTAGGTCGAGTAGCGCCTCCAATCCGCGTCTCCAGTTTGCAATCTCCGCGTCGCTTCATCCACGGGATCGGGAAGTTCTGCGTGGACCAGCAGCGGCAAGCCGGTTCGAGCCACATGAGGCAGCGCGGCGCGGAGCTCCGGCTCCGTCACCATGGTGAAGCCATCGATTCCGGGGTGGATCAGGAAGCACTTGAAACCCGCGACACCCGCCGCTGCCAGCGCTTCGATATCCGCCTGATTGCTGATCGCATTGTCGTTTATTAGACCCCCCCAGGCTAACCAATCAACCCAGCATTGCCCCTGTGCGGCTCGGCGCTTGGCAGCCAGGGAGGCGACATTAGTGGTTGCCGGAAGACAGTTCAGAGGCATATCCACCAGCGTCGTGTAGCCGCCCGCTGCGGCCGCTCGCGTTGCGGTCTCGAATCCTTCCCAGTCGGCGCGCCCTGGGTCGTTGATGTGGATGTGAGAATCGACAAGTCCCGGAAGAATCGCCGACTCTCCAAAGTCGTGTACCTCGAAATTTTGTGGAACTTGGCCAGCAGAAACGACGCCGGCGATCTTGTCGTCTCGCACAAGCAGCGCTGCCGGCCGAATGCCAGCCGGGGTCGCGACGCGATGAGAAAGAAAGGCCTGCCCGTCCATGCCCGAGCCTATCGCGCCTTCTCAGGTTTTTCAATCTTTTCGCGCCGGCGAACCAGCCTCGTGAATCGGCCGCGGATCAGCCTCGCAAACATGGCCCTGAACCATGGCCGAGAACCATCGCCGTGAGCGGCGCCCAGAAGCCTTTGGCGCCCTTCTCAACTCCACTTATACTTGCTAAGCAATGTCGGAGCCAAATCAACCGGGCAACGCCTTCATGGCCCGCGCCATTCAACTCTCGATCGAAAACGTCCGTTCCGGACGCGGTGGGCCATTCGGCGCGCTCGTGGTGAAAGAAGGTAACATCGTCGCGGAAGGCGTAAATCAAGTGACTGTGCAGCACGACCCCACGGCGCACGCCGAGGTGCTGGCCATAAGGCTGGCCTGCCAGAGGCTTGGTTCCTTCGAACTGCGGGGTTGTGACATTTACGCATCCTGCGAACCGTGTCCGATGTGCCTGGGCGCAATCTATTGGGCCCGGATCGGCAAAGTCTACTTCGGCGGCCGTGCCGAAGACGCTGCCAAAATCGGGTTTGACGATTCGGCTATCTATCGCGAACTCACGCAACCGCAGCCGCAGCGTAAGATTCCCATGATTCAGATGATGCGGGAAGAAGCGCTGGCAGCATTTCGAGCGTGGGAGGACTACCCCGGGAAGATTCCTTACTAAGATTTACTTACATAAGGTGGTTTTCTTCAGCGGTGGCGCGATTTGGCGTCGACCGCAGCGGCTGCGGCGCAGGTAGATTCGCGAACCACCAGTTCGGGTTCGACCGTAATCTGTCGGGGATGATCGGCGTCGTGATCACCGGTATGATCATCGATATGATCTCGGCCGCCGCGGGCGATTCGCCGCAGGACAGTTTCGGCCGCAATCCTGCCCATCTTTTGCAGGGGTTGTCGCACCGTGGTGAGCCCCGGGTTTTGAAACGCCGCGCTCTGGATGTCGTCGAAGCCCACCACAGAAACATCCTCCGGCACCCTCAGTTCCTTCTCCCGCAGGGCGCGGATCGCTCCGATCGCAGAAATGTCGTTGAAGGCAAATATCGCCGTGAAAGGTTCGTGCTTCGCCAGCAGACGGCGAGTCACCTGGTAACCCAGATCCGGAGTAGGTACCTCTCCCTGCAATTGCGTGGTCAGCTTCGGATGAATCGTCAGGCCGAGACGGGCGGCCGCCTGAACG
The DNA here is from genome assembly GCA_049585515.1 of Terriglobales bacterium. Classification (GTDB taxonomy): domain Bacteria; phylum Acidobacteriota; class Terriglobia; order Terriglobales; family Acidobacteriaceae; genus Acidiflorens. The sequence goes on from JBAVAA010000449.1 coordinate 2,275, forward strand.
ATCGCATCCCAGCGCGCCTGCGTATCCGAACTGAACTCTTGCCCCTTGATCAGAGCGATGCGCCGATGTCCGAGTTCGAACAGATGTTCCAGTGCCAGTTGGGCGGCGCGGCGGTGATCGAGCACGATGTTTGTCACCTTGTTCACTTCGTTGTGCCCGGAAACGGTCACCACCGGAACGGATAGATCGTGGTGCCACGGAGTATCCACGGCGATCAAGCCTTCGACCGACCGATCCAGAAGCAGCCTGGGATATTCGTCGATCAGATCGGGCCGATGATGATGGCTGGCAACAAAATAAAAATAACCTTCTCGCAGAAGGTGTTCTTCAATTCCGCTAAGGACCAGGGTGGCGTAGCCCTCGCTCACTTCCGGCAGGAGCACGCCGATCGTGAAGCTGCGCTGGGTGCGCAACGAACGCGCCATAAAATTGGGACGATAGTTGAACTTGTCGGCGGCGGCGAAAATCTGGTCCTGCGTCGCCTTGGGAATCGAGTCCGCGACCACCGAGCGGTTCATCACGAGCGACAGGGTCGCGGGCGAAAGACCCAGATAGTCGGCGAGAAACTTCAAGCTGACTTTCTGTCCGGCCGCCCGGGCAGCGGGCGTTCGAGCCTTTTTCGGCGCGCGTGTCTTCTGCTTGCTCGTTTTCGGCTTGTACTTCTGCGGGCTCATGGCCATGTGCAGTCTCCCACAATCGCTACAGCGGGGCAACGAAGTTTTCGATCCGCCGCATTTGTTGGACGCTTGACTTGATCTGGGTACCGTGCTATACCCTGTGGACGACTAAAGCGATTTAGTTACGATTTAGTTCGTGATCGTGCAAGAGAGAGCCTACTAAATTTGGAAGAACGCTTTATTAAATTTTGGATAAAACGATTGTTCGAGGACATTAGTAGGCATTAAAAGGATCAACTGAGTAGATCGCTTACAACTCTGCGACATCGCGCTTTGGAGGCAAGTCATGTTCCAGTCGAGCCCCGTCCGCTCACTCCTGTTGTCCACGCTTTTCTTCTTCATGAGCGCATACGCCCTGGCCCAGTTCGGTGCAAGCATAGAAGGCACCGTCACCGATAAAAGCGGGGCAGTCGTGTCAGGCGCCCACGTCACCGTTACCGAACAGGCCAGCGGGGTTGGCCGCAATACGGTCACCAGCGCCGCGGGGTTCTATCGGGTTAGTGGCCTTACGCCGGGGAACTACAGGGTAGAGGTCGAAGCTACCAGTTTTAAGAAGGAAACTACCTCTGACGTGCATGTGGATGCTGAGACCACCCGCGGCCTCAATGTTGTTCTGACGCCGGGCCCGTCCCAGGAGACGGTCACCGTTACCTCCGCCGGTCCTGCGCTGGAAACCGAGAATGCCAACGTTGAAGGCAGTATCACTAGTCAGCAGGTCGAGGAACTCCCTAGCTTCGGGCGCGATCCGTATGAGTTATTGCGCCTTGCTCCCGGCGTGTTCGGCGACGGGGCTCGCGGTAGCAATGCAACTGCGGCGTTTCTGCCGAACACGGTCGGCGTAGGTGGCTCCGCCAATTCCATTTACCAGGTGGAGAATCAGCCCCAGATCAGCGCGAACGGACAGCGGGTGACCGAAAACAATTTCATGATCGATGGCGTGGATGTGAACAGTCTCACCAACGGTGGCGCGGCCGTGGTTAGCCCTACCGAGGAATCGATCGCACAGGTCACCGTAGTGTCAGGTTCGTATTCGGCCGAGGATGGCAGAAACTCCGGCGCGCAGATCAAAGTGATCTCGAAGACCGGCACCAACGCTCTTCATGGCACGGGTTTCTTCAAATACGACGAGCCCGGCCTGAACGCGTATAACACTTTCGGCGGATTCGGGGGCAACTTTACTCGGGCCCCGGATGTGCGGATTGACAACAAACTTCGTAATTACGGCGGCAGCATTGGCGGGCCGATTTTGAAGAACAAGGTGTTCTTTTTCTTTGCGTATGAGGGCGAGCACGCCTTCAACCAGACTTTTGGCATCAACTATGTCGAGACTCCGCAGTTTATCGCGGCGGTAAAAGCTGCCAATCCCAACAGCATCGCCGCTCAGATTTTATCGGCTCCTGGAACGACTCCGCGGATCAATGCAATACTGACGCCGTCGTGCGCCGACGTTTCCGTTCCTGCGGCGAATTGTCAGGTAGTGGCAGGCGGGCTCGACCTGGGTTCGCCATATCCGGCAGGATCGGCGCCAGGCGATCCGTATCTTTCGATAACGAATAATCTTACGGGTGTTGGCGGTGCTCAAATTGGGGGCGGCCTTGATGGCATCCCCGATGTCGAACTTGCACAGATGGCATATCCCAATCCCAGGGTTGGAAATCAATATAATGCGCGCGTTGACTGGACCATCAATAGCAAACATACGTTTTCGGCGAGCACGTATTTGACGCGCTCAAACAGCACGAACCCGCCGGGCACCAATGAGACTTCTGCGCCCAACCGTGAAGTCATCAACAAACCGTTCAGTCCGGCTGGCACCATTTTGTGGAACTGGGTTGTCTCGCCGACCAAGTTGAACGAAGTGAGATTAAATTTCAGCCGATTCGCGTTTAATGAAGTAGACAGCAATAAGGGGATCGTGAATTGGGGTATTCCGGACGCTGAGATCCAAAGCGTTTTCAATAACGGTCAACGGATCTGGTTTGGAGCACCGCAAGGGGAAAATACGCCGGGTATCCTCGCCCAGAATACCTATGG